>CAYGZN010000474.1:0-2743 GCA_964354355.1 uncultured Burkholderiaceae bacterium
TATCAACAATTGAATCAGAGGAGTCAAAATACCACGATCGACCCAGGTCCTGAATTCTCTTCTTGGCCAGGTTGAAGTGACGCTCCGACGTACACCAAACACCAAGGGCGCCGACCACGACAGCCAGGCTTCATATCCGACCCATGCGGCCAGCAGCGCGAGCACCACCCGGCCCTGCGTCGATCGCAGCACCGCGCGCGCCGCCACGCGCAGCGGTCCGGGGCGAGGTGGTGGCTGCGTGGCCACCCCGGGCGAGATGGCGCTCATGCTGTGCGCACCCGCTGCAGCACGCGGGCGGACAGCGACTTGAACGCATCGTCCTCGACCAGCACGTCCCAGCGGCGCGGATGGGCAAGCGGCACTTCGATCTCCTCGAGCACCCGGCCCTGCGACAGCACGACCACGCGGTTGGCGAGGAACACCGCCTCGGGCACGTCGTGGGTGATGAACAGCACCGTCGTGCGCCGCTGCTGCCAGATCCGGGTCAGCTCCTCCTGCAGCACCAGCCGCGTCTGCGCGTCGACGCTGGCGAAGGGCTCGTCCATCAGCAGCACGTCGGGCTCGTTGGCCAGCGCCCGCACCACGCCGACCCGCTGCTGCATGCCGCCGGAGAGCTCGGCCGGGTACCGGTCGGCCGCGTGCGACAGGCCGGCGAGCGCGAGGTACTCGTGTGCGATCCGGTCGCGTTCGGCGCGCGGCACGCCGCGCATCTTGGGCCCGAATCCGACGTTGTCCAGCACCGTCTTCCACGGGAAGAGCGCGAACGACTGGAACACCACGCCACGGTCGGGGCCGGGGCCGTCGATCGGCCGGCCGTCGACGCGGATCTCGCCGCCGGTGTGCGGCAGGAAACCCGCGATCATGTTGAGGATCGTCGTCTTGCCGCAGCCCGAGGGGCCGACCACCGACACGAACTCGCCCGGCGCGACCTGCAGCGACACGTCGCGCACGGCGGTCACCTGCGTGCCCTTGTACGGGTCGAAGTACGTCTTCGAAAGACGGTCGATCGTCAGCGCCTTCATCGCGTCACCAGGCCCCAGCGCTGCCCGGTCGCGCGCTCGATCGGTGCGAGGATCCACGCATCGACCGCGTACCACAGGACCCCCAGCACGACCATGCCGAGCATGATCTCGACCACCGATCCCGCGCGGCGCGCGTCGAACATCCGGAAGCCGATGCCGCTGGTGCCGACGATGATCTCGGCAGCGATCAGCGCGCGCCAGCCGTAGCCCAGCCCGTTGCGCAGGCCGGTCATGATGTTGGGCAGCGCGCCCGGCAGCATCACCTCCCAGATCACGCGCGCCCGCGACGCGCCCAGGCTGCGCGCCGCGCGCATCAGGTCGGTGTTCACCGAGCGGATCCCCAGCACGGTGTTGAGCACCACCGGGAACAGCACGGTGTAGACGATCACGAAGGTCATCGTCGTCAGCCCGAAGCCGAACCAGATCAGCAGGATCGGCAGCCACGCGATGTCGCCGACCGCCTGGAAGAAGAGCAGCGGCGGCCACAGCGCTGCGTGCGCGCGCCGGCTCATGCCGATCAGCACGCCCAGCGGGATCGCGATCGCCACGCCTGCCGCGGTCCCGACGGCGAGCCGCGTGATGCTGTCGGCGAGGTACTCGGGCAGGATGCCCTTTCGCACCAGCGACACGAAGCTGCGTGCGACGTCGCCCGGCCCCGGGAGGAAGGCCCGCGGAAAGACCTCGAGTTCGGCGACGAGCCACCAGCCGAACACCAGCGGCACGAACGGCAGCACCGAGCGCAGTCCGGGCCAGGCGGTCGTCGCACGCACCCAGCCGCGCAGCAGCCGGTGGTGCCAGCGCACGCGCGGTATCGCGCTTCGGGCGGCGGCGCTCACGGCGCAGCCCTCGTGCGGTCGATCGAGGCCGTCCCCGTCATGCTGCCCTCACCATGCCCCAGCGCTCCGTGGTCGCGCGCTCCAGCGGCGCGAGCAGCAGCCGGTCGAGCGCGAGCCACAGCAGCCCGATCACCACCATGCCCAGCACGATCACTTCGGTCTTGTAGAAGTCGCGGGCCGCGAACAGCATGTAGCCCAGCCCGACGTCGGTCGCGATCATCTCGGCGGCGATCAGTCCACGCCACGCAAACCCGAGCCCGGTGCGCACGCCGGTCACGATGTTGGGCAGAGCGCCCGGCAGCAGCACCTCGGTGAGCATCGCGAGGCGTCCCGCGCCGAGCGACGCCGCGGCGTGACGCACCGACATCGGGATGCTCGAGACGCCGAGCAGCGTGTTGTAGGCAACCACGAAGAACACGGCGTTGAAGATCACGAACGTGATGGCACCGAATCCGTAGCCGAACCACAGCGTCGCGATCGGGATCCACGCGATGCCGGCGAGCACCGAGAAGAAGCGCACCAGCGGCGTGAAGAACGCGGCGACCGGCGCGCTGACGCCCATCGCGATACCCAGCGGGATGCCGACCGCGAGCGCGATGGCGGTGCCGACCGCGATCCGGCCGAGGCTTGCGCCGATGTGCCGCAGCAGCGTGCCGTCGGCGATCGCCTCGGCGCCGGCCTGCACCACCGCGCCGACGCCGGGGAAGACCCGCGGGTCGACACCGAAGCCGCGCACCACCGCCGCCCACAGCAGCACCAGCGCGGCCAGCGGCAGCATGAACGCCAGCGCCGCCCGGGGGCGGCCGGGCAGGCGAGGGCGCGCCCCGGTCGGCGTCATGGGAGGGCCACCTCCCGTGCCGGCCCGTGTCGGGGCCCGAGTCGGCG
>CAYGZN010000475.1:0-2741 GCA_964354355.1 uncultured Burkholderiaceae bacterium
CGTGATGCGCAGCAAGCCGGGCCCGGTGGCGAAGCTGCTGCCCTCGGCGCACGCCGTCGAGCGCGAGTACCGGGTGCTCGCGGCGCTGGCCGGCACCGACGTGCCGGTGCCGGCCGTCTACGGCCTGTGCGAGGACGAGTCGGTGATCGGGCGCGCCTTCTACATCATGGACTGCGTCGAAGGTCGCGTGCTGTGGGACCAGGCCCTGCCGGGGATGACGCCCGAACAGCGCTTCGCGATCTACAACGAGATGAACCGCGTGATTGCGGCCCTGCACTCGATCGACCCGGCGTCGGTCGGCCTCGCCGAGTTCGGGCGGCCCGGCAACTACTTCGCGCGGCAGATCGGCCGGTGGAGCAAGCAGTACCAGCTGTCCGAGACCGAGAAGATCGTCGAGATGGACCGGCTGATCGAGTGGCTGCCGCAGCACATCCCGCCCGATGAAGAGACGACGATCGTCCACGGCGACTACCGCCTCGACAACATGATCTTCCATCCGGGTGCGCCGCGCATCCTCGCGGTGCTCGACTGGGAGCTGTCGACGCTGGGGCACCCGCTGGCCGACTTCTCCTACCACTGCATGGGATGGCACATCACCCCCGGGCAGTTCCGCGGCATCGGCGGGCTCGACCACCGGGCGCTGGGCATCCCGAGCGAGCAGGAATACATCCGCATGTACTGCGAGCGCACCGGCCGCACCGAGATCGGCGACTGGAACTTCTACATGGCGTACAACTGCTTCCGGCTGTCCGCGATCACGCAGGGCATCATGAAGCGTGCGGTCGACGGCACGGCCTCGAGCCCGCAGGCCGTCGAGGCGGGCAAGCGGGCGCGGCCGCTGGCGGAACTGGCCTGGTCGTTCGCGCAGAAGGTGCGCTGAACCGCACCGAACGATCCCGACCGACACGGAACCTCACCGAACCACCCCGAACGAAGCCGACCGGCACCGGCCGGCACGATACCGACACACACAGGAGGAGCGATGGACTTCGAATACACCCCCAAGGTCAAGGACATGCAGAGGCGTCTGCTGTCGTTCATGGACCAGCACATCTACCCGAACGAAGAGCGGTTCCACGAGGAGATCATCGCCAACCGCAAGGCGGGCAACGCGTGGGTGCCGACCCAGGTCGTCGAGGAGCTCAAGCCCAAAGCGCGCGCCGCGGGCCTGTGGAACCTGTTCCTGCCGCACTCGACGCGGGTGCCCGAGGGCCTGTCCAACCTCGAGTACGCGCCACTGTGCGAGATCATGGGCCGCGTGCCGTTCGGCGCCGAGGTCTTCAACTGCTCCGCACCCGACACCGGCAACATGGAGACGCTCGAGCGTTATGCGTCGGAGCCGATCAAGCGCGAGTGGCTCGATCCGCTGCTGCGCGGCGAGATCCGCAGCGCGTTCCTGATGACCGAGCCCGAGGTCGCATCCTCGGACGCGACCAACATCCGCTGCCGGATCGAGCGCGACGGCGACCACTACGTGCTCAACGGCCGCAAGTGGTGGAGCTCGGGCCTGGGCGACCCGCGCTGCAAGGTGCTGATCGTGATGGGCAAGACCAGCCCGGACGCCGGGCGCCACGAGCAGCAGTCGATGATCGTCGTGCCGACGGACTCCCCGGGCATCCACGTCGAGCGGGCGCTGTCGGTGTTCGGCTACGACGACGCGCCGCACGGCCACATGGAAGTCACGCTGACCAACGTGCGCGTGCCGGCCAGCAACATCCTGCTGGGCGAGGGCCGCGGCTTCGAGATCGCGCAGGGGCGGCTCGGGCCGGGGCGCATCCACCACTGCATGCGCACGATCGGCGTGGCCGAGCGCGCGCTCGAGCTGATGTGCAAGCGCCTGACCGCCCGCGTGGCGTTCGGCCGCGCGATCTCCACCCAGTCGGTCTGGCACGAGCGGATCGCCGAGGCGCGCTGCATGATCGACCAGGCGCGGCTGATGACGCTGAAGGCCGCCCACATGATGGACACCGTCGGCAACAAGGTGGCCAAGGCCGAGATCGCCATGATCAAGGTCATCGCCCCGAACATGGCCTGCCAGATCATCGACTGGGCGATCCAGGCGCACGGCGGCGGCGGCGTGTCGCAGGTGTTCCCGCTGGCGTCGATGTACGCCCACCAGCGCACGCTGCGCCTGGCCGACGGGCCCGACGAGGTCCACCGCAACGCGATCGCCAAGCTCGAGCTGGCGCGGCACTCGACCATCCCGGGCGCAGCCGAGCGCGTCCAGATGCCGATCACCCGCGGCTCGTGAGCCCCCTGCCCCCACCCACCCGATCCGGAGATCGCACGCGATGATCGAACTGCACTCGTGGGCCACGCCCAACGGCCACAAGGTCCACATCATGCTCGAGGAGTGCGCGCTGCCGTACGCCGTCCACGCCGTCGACATCAGCGCCGGCGACCAGTTCAAGCCGGCTTTCCTGGCGATCAGCCCTGGCAACAAGATCCCCGCGATCGTCGATCCGAACGGCCCCGACGGCAAACCGATCTCGCTGTTCGAGTCGGGCGCGATCCTGCTGTACCTGGCCGGCAAGACCGGCCGATTCCTGCCGGCGTCGGTGCGCGGCAAGTACGAGACGCTGCAGTGGCTGATGTTGCAGATGGGCGGGATCGGGCCGATGTTCGGGCAGTGCCATCACTTCCGACACTACGCGCCCGAGCCGATTCCCTACGCGATCGACCGCTACACCAACGAGACGCGGCGTCTGTACGGGGTGCTCGACCGGCAGCTCGCGAACAAC
>CAYGZN010000476.1:0-2728 GCA_964354355.1 uncultured Burkholderiaceae bacterium
GCCTCGCTCATCGACGCACGCACGGGCGGCGCCTCGCTCATGGACACACGCTCGGGCGGCGCCTCGCTCATACCCGGCCCAGCGCGCGCTTGAGCGCGGCCAGGAACCTGCGGTTCTCCTCGGGCAGGCCGACCGTCACGCGCAGCCACTCGGGCAGCCCGTAGTTGGCCACCGGGCGCACGATGACGCCGGCGCGCAGCAGCGACTCGTTGACCGCGCGGGCGTCGCCGACCCTGACCAGCACGAAATTGCCGTACGACTTCACGTACGGCAGCCCCAGCTTCTCGAACTCGGACTGCAGCAGGTCCAGGCCCGCGCGGTTCATCGCGTAGCTGCGCGCGAGGAACGCATCGTCACCCAGCGCCGCCACGGCCGCGGCCTGCGCCATCGAGTTGACGTTGAACGGCTGGCGCACGCGGTTGAGCAGGTCGGTCAGCGCCGGCTGCGCGATGCCGAAGCCCACCCGCAGGCCCGCCAGCCCGTAGGCCTTGGAGAACGTGCGCGAGACGATCAGGTTGGGGTACTTGCGCACCCACTGCGCCGAATCCGCGCGCAACTCCGGCTCCAGGTACTCGTTGTAGGCCTCGTCGAGCACGACGACCACGTGGGGCGGAACGTCCGCGACGAAGGCCTCGACTTCGGCCGGTGGCAGGAACGTCCCGGTCGGGTTGTTGGGGTTCGCCACGAACACGAGCCGGGTGTCGGGGACGATCGCCGCACGCATCGCACGCAGGTCGTGGCCGTGGTCGCGCGCCGGCACGACGATCGCGCGCGCACCGGTCTCCTGCGTGGCCAGCGCGTAGACCGCGAACGAGTACTGCGCGTAGACGGCCGACAGCCCCGGCTGCAGCATCGCGTGGGCCGCCAGCTCCAGGATGTCGTTCGAGCCGTTGCCCAGCGTCAGCCACGCCTGCGCGACGCCGTAGCGGCGTGCGATCGCGGCCTTCAGGTCGAAGCCGTTCGAGTCGGGGTAGCGGGCCAGGTCGCCCACCGCGGCCATCATCGCCAGCCGCGCCGATTCGGGCATGCCCAGCGGGTTCTCGTTGGACGCGAGCTTGACGATGGTGCGCTCGTCGATGCCGTATTCGCGCGCCAGCTCGCCGATCGGCTTGCCGGCCTGGTAGGGGGCGATCGCGCGCACGTAGGCGGGTGCGAGACCGGCCACGGCGGCATCCGACACACGCGGATCGCTCGCGTGGGCAGCCGATCCGCCGGCGGGGGCCGCAGCAGTGCGCGGGGCAGCGGCCGCTGCGCCGGGGTTCGAAGGGGGCTGGGTCGTGCTCATGATCGGGCTGGCTCCTGTCAAGGCTCGCGCGGGTACGAGCCGAGCGACTTGTAGTAGGCCGCGTTCGCCTTGAGCTCGGCCAGCGCCGGCGACACGGCGGCATCGTCCTGGTGGCCGAGGATGTCGATGTAGAAGTAGTACTCCCAGCCACCCTGGCGGGCCGGCCGGGACTCGAAGCGCTTCATCGACACGCCGTGGCGGGCCAGCGGCTCGATCAGCGCGTGCACGGCGCCGGCGCGGTCCGGCACCGACAGGATCAGCGAGGTCTGGTCGGCGCCCGACGGCGCGCACGCGTGGCTGCCGATCACCACGAACCGGGTCCGGTTCAGCGGGTCGTCCTGGATGGCCTCGGCGACCCTCTGCACGTCGTAGCGGCCCAGCACGCCGTCGCCGGCGATCCCGGCGGTGTGCGGATCGAGCGCCGCCAGCCGCGCGCCTTCGGCGTTGCTGGACACCGGCACGCGCTCCAGGTTCGGGTAGTGGCGGTTCAGCCAGCCGGTGCACTGCGCCAGTGCCTGCGCATGCGCGCACACGCGCGTGACGCCGTCCATCGTGCCGCTGCGGGTCAGCAGGTTGTGCTTGACCGTCACCGAGACTTCGCCGCAGATCTTCAGCGGGCTCTGCAGGAACAGGTCGAGGCTGCGGTTGACCGCACCCTCGCTGGAGTTCTCGACCGGCACGACCCCGAAGTCCACGGTGCCGGCTTCGGCCGCGCGGAACACCTCGTCGATCGTCGCGCAGGCCACCGCCTCGACGCTCGAGCCGAACTGCCTGCGCGCGGCCTGCTCCGAGAACGTGCCGACCGGACCGAGAAACCCGATACGCAGCCGGCGCTCGAGGTTGCGGCACGCCGAGATCACCTCGCGATAGATGGCGGCGATCGCATCGCCCGACAGCGGCCCGGGGTTGCGATCGCGCAGCCGCTGCAGGATCTGCGACTCGCGCTCGGGGCGGTAGACCGACGCGTTCTCGCTGTGCTTGAGCTCGCCCACCTGCTGCACCAGGCGGCCGCGCTCGCCGAGCAGGTCCAGGATCCGGCCATCGACGTCGTCGATGTGCTGTCGCAGCTGCTGCAGTCGGTCGGTCATCTGGAGCGTGTCCCGTCTGGTTCGGTGCTGGGGCCCTTCAGCCGGCGTGCGTCACGCGTCGTCGCCGGCGCCCGCGCCCGGCTCCTCGACCGGGTCCGTCTCGACGACCCGCTGCAGCCCGGACAGGTGCGTGCCCTCGTCGACGGCGATCAGCGTGACCCCCTGGGTCGCGCGGCCCATCTCGCGGATCTCCGAGACGCGGGTGCGCACCAGCACGCCGCCGGTGGTGATCAGCATGATCTCGTCACGCGGCTCGACCAGCACGGCGCCCACGACCTTGCCGTTGCGCTCGGTCGTCTGGATGGCGATCATCCCCTTCGTGCCGCGGCCGTGCCGCGTGTACTCAGCGATCGGC
>CAYGZN010000477.1:0-2722 GCA_964354355.1 uncultured Burkholderiaceae bacterium
GCTTCACCGAGATCGAGGCCCGCGGGTTGCAGTTCTTCAGGTCGTGGATCAGCTGGGCCAGGTCCTCGATGGAGTAGATGTCGTGGTGCGGCGGCGGCGAGATCAGGCCGACGCCGGGCACCGAGAAGCGCAGCTTGGCGATGTATTCGGACACCTTGTGGCCGGGCAGCTGGCCGCCCTCGCCGGGCTTGGCGCCCTGGGCCATCTTGATCTGGATCTGGTCGGCGCTGGCCAGGTACTCGGCGGTCACGCCGAAGCGGCCCGAGGCGACCTGCTTGATGCGCGAGCGCAGCGAGTCGCCCTCCTGCAGCGGGATGTCGACCTCGATGGTGTCGTGGCCCAGCAGGCTGGCCAGCGTGTCGCCCTTGCGCACCGCAATCCCGCGCATCTCCGACTGGTAGCGCAGCGGGTCCTCGCCGCCCTCGCCGGTGTTGGACTTGCCGCCGATGCGGTTCATCGCGACCGCCAGCGTGGTGTGGGCCTCGGTGGAGATCGAGCCGAGCGACATTGCGCCGGTGGCGAAGCGCTTGACGATCTCGGCGGAGGGCTCGACCTCGTCGATGGGGATCGCGCGGGCCGGGTCGACACGGAACTCGAACAGGCCGCGCAGCGTCATGTGCCGGCGCGACTGGTCGTTGATCAGCTGCGCGTATTCCTTGTAGGTCTGGAAACTGCCCGCTTTGGTCGCGTGCTGCAGCTTGGCGATCGCGTCGGGCGTCCACATGTGCTCTTCGCCGCGCGTGCGCAGCGCGTATTCGCCGCCGGCCTCGAGCGCGTCGGCGAGAACGGGGTCGTTGCCGAAGGCCGCGCGGTGCATGCGCAGCGCCTCCTCGGCCACCTCGAAGATGCCGATGCCCTCGACGTTGGACGAGGTGCCCGTGAAGTACTTGTCGACCAGCGCGCGGTTCAGCCCGATCGCCTCGAAGATCTGGGCGCCGGTGTACGACATGTACGTGGAGATGCCCATCTTCGACATGATCTTGTGCAGACCCTTGCCGATCGCCTTGATGTAGTTCTTCACCGCCTTGTCGGCCGACAGGTCGGCGCCGAGGCTCGCGTGCAGGCCCGCGATCGTCTCCATCGCGAGGTACGGGTGGATCGCCTCGGCGCCGTAGCCGGCCAGCAGCGCGAAGTGGTGGACCTCGCGGGCCGAGCCGGTCTCGACGACCAGCCCGGCGCTGGTGCGCAGCCCCTTGTCGATCAGGTGCTGGTGGATCGCGGAGGTGGCCAGCAGCGCGGGGATCGCCACGTGCTGCGCGTCCACTGCGCGGTCCGAGACCACCAGGATGTTGTAGCCGCTGCGCACGGCGTCGACCGCGTTGGCGCACAGCGACGCGATGCGGGCCTCGATGCCCTCGTTGCCCCAGGCGGCCGGGTAGCAGATGTCGAGCACGAAGCTGCGGAACTTGCTGTCGGTGTAGTGCTCGATGTGGCGGATCTTGGCCATGTCCTCGACGGTGAGGATCGGCTGGCTGACCTCCAGGCGCAGCGGCGGGTTGATGTTGTTGATGTCGAGCAGGTTGGGCTTGGGCCCGACGAACGAGACCAGCGACATCACCAGCTGCTCGCGGATCGGGTCGATCGGCGGGTTCGTCACCTGCGCGAACAGCTGCTTGAAGTAGTTGTACAGCGGCTTGTTCTTGTCGGACAGCACGGCCAGCGGCGAGTCGTTGCCCATGGAGCCGATCGCCTCCTCGCCGTCGCGGGCCATTGGCGCCATCAGGAACTTGATGTCCTCCTGCGTGTAGCCGAACGCCTGCTGGCGGTCGAGCGTCGGCACCGCGCTGACCGGCTCGTCGCGCAGGTCGTGCTTGGTCGCCGAGATCTCGTCGAGCTTGATGCGAATGCGCTCGATCCACTGGCGGTACGGCTTGCTGGCCGACAGCTGGTCCTTGAGCTCCTTGTCGTCGATGATGCGGCCCTGCTCCAGGTCGATCAGGAACATCTTGCCGGGCTGCAGCCGCCACTTCTTGGCGATGCGCGACTCGGTGATCTCGGGCAGCACGCCGGCCTCGGACGCCATCACGACCAGGTCGTCCTCGGTGACGATGTAGCGCGCCGGGCGCAGCCCGTTGCGATCGAGCGTGGCGCCGATCTGGCGGCCGTCGGTGAAGGCGATCGCCGCCGGTCCGTCCCACGGCTCCATCATCGCCGCGTGGTACTCGTAGAACGCGCGGCGGTTGGCGTCCATCAGCGTGTGCTGCTCCCACGCCTCGGGGATCATCATCATGATCGCCTGGGCCAGCGGGTAGCCGGCCATCACCAGCAGCTCCAGGCAGTTGTCGAAGCAGGCGGTGTCGGACTGGCCCGGGTAGATCAGCGGCCAGAGCTTGCGCAGGTCGTCGCCCAGCACGGCCGAGGCCATCACGCCCTCGCGCGCGCGCATCCAGTTGTAGTTGCCCTTGACGGTATTGATCTCGCCGTTGTGGGCCAGCATCCGGTACGGGTGCGCCAGCTCCCAGGCCGGGAAGGTGTTGGTCGAGAAGCGCTGATGCACCAGCGCCAGCGCCGAGACCACGCGCGGGTCCTGCAGGTCGCGGTAATAGCGCCCGACCTGGTTGGCCAGCAGCAGCCCCTTGTAGACCACGGTGCGCGTCGACATCGACGGCACGAAGTACTCCTTGCCGTGCTTCAGGCCCAGGCTCTTGATCGCATGGCTGGCGGTCTTGCGGATCACGTACAGCTTGCGCTCGAGCGCGTCGGGCACCATCACGTCGCGTCC
>CAYGZN010000478.1:0-2719 GCA_964354355.1 uncultured Burkholderiaceae bacterium
CCGAGAACCTGAAACAGCTGCTGCTCGGGCGTTCCGAGTGGTTCGCGCGCGAGATCATGAAGGGCGTCAAGCGCAGCGAGTACGCGTTCATCACCCCCGCGCAGAGCCGGCTGCTGGCGCACATGGGCGGGCGCCCGACCAGCATGGCCGAACTGGCGCGGCGCCTGGCGATCTCGCGCCAGGCGGTCCACAAGACCGTCGCCGAGCTGGTGCGCCGCGGCATCCTCGACGTCCGCGACGACCCGGACAAGGGTAACGCCAAGCTGGTCGTCTACACCGACAAGGGCCGGCAGGTGAACCGCGCCGGCGCCCAGATCATCGAGCGGCTCGAGGAGCGGGTGGCCGAGCGGATCGGCCGCGAGCGGCTGCAGGAACTGAGGACGCTGCTGGCGGCGGACTGGGACTGAGCACGGTGCTGCGTGCCCAGGCAGGCAACGAGTACGCGCCTTGGATGCCAGTCATGCCCCAGTCAGTGGCTGGTCCCCTTCGAGCGCGTGATCTTGTTGTAGACGTTGGACTTGCCGACGGGTGGACTCATCGGCAGGCGCTTGACCTCCTGAAGGGTCTGCGTGTCAAAGACGATCAGCGCTTCTTGGAATTCGTCCGGGCGGCGCGGTGCGACGCCCGTCTGTCTTCCCACACACGGCGGCGACCGAGATGGAACTTCGTCAATCGCGGCGAGAATCCCGCGGCCGGGACGCTGGCGATCCAAGACCGCGAGCTGCCGGTTACAGAGCAGGTAGGCACGACAGCGCAATCGTGAAGACGCGCTACAGGATCATCGGATTGCGGGCAGATGCGACGAACAGCGTGAAGCGCATCGGCGGCCTGCGCATCGACGGCATCATCGACGCAGAACCGGGCCAGGACGTTCGTGTCCAAGGCCCTCATGGCCTGCCGCGCCGCGAACGGGACAGCAGAGGCGCCGGGTCGAAGTCCTCCAGGCGCCGCGCGGCGCCGCGCGCTTCAGCTTTCACCGTGCCGGGCCGGCGCGGCACCTGAGTCGTCTTGCGACGCTGCAGAGGTCCGCGCCGTTCCGCGGATCGGGGACTGCGCGAAGCCGCCCCGATCCGGCGCCCCGGACGCCGCCACTGGCGTGCTCCCGGATTCGAGCGTAGAATAGTAAGTATTTGATTACTTACCATAGTGACCGACAGCCGATCGACCATGCAAACCAGATTGCCCACCGCGGAACGCCAGTCCGAGATTGTCGCCGCCGCTTTGCAGCTGGCCCGGCAGCGCAGTCCGGTGTCGATCACCACCAGCGACATTGCCGCCGCCATCGGCGTCACCCAGGGTGCCGTGTTCAAGCACTTCCCGACCAAGGACGCGATCTGGCTGGCGGCGATGCAATGGGTGCGGGAGCGATTGCTGCTGACGCTGGGCGACGCGGCACGGGCGGAAGCGACGGCTCTTCAAGGCCTCGCGGCGGTGTTCCACGCCCACGTGGCGTTCGTGATCGCGCATCCCGGTGCGCCTCGAATCATCTTCCACGAATTGCAGCAATCCGCCGATTCCCCCGTCAAGCAGGAGGTCGGGGCCCTGCTTCAGGCCTACCGGCAACTTCTGGCAGGGCTGTTCAGGGCCGGCATCAAGACGGGGCAGTTGCCGGCCAGCCTCGATCAGGATGCCGCTGCGACACTCTTTGTCGGCATCGTCCAGGGCCTCGTCATGCAGTCGATGTTGACGGGCAAACCGTCGACCATGAAGGCACAGGCCGATGGTGTGTTCGCCATCTACCTTCGTGGCATCCGGGAGTCGGCATGAAGCGCCCTTCGAATTGGTCGCGCCGGCTCAGTCTGGGCTTGCTCGGGGTAGCACTGATCGCCGCGCTGGCCTACGTGGTGTTGCGCTCGGGCCCCTGGGCGCCAACCCGCGTGACCGTGAGCAAGGCCACCTTCGGCAGCCTGGCGCCGTCACTGTTCGGCATCGGCACCGTCGAGGCGCGCCGCGCCTACCTGATCGGTCCGACCACCGCAGGTCGTGTCAGCAAGGTTCTGGTCGATGTCGGCGACGCGGTCAGAGCCGGCCAGTTGCTGGCCGAGATGGACCCGGTCGATCTCGACGAACGGGCTGCGGCACTCGACGCATCGATCGCGCGCGCCGGCAGCGCCATTGCTGCGGCGCAGGCGCAGCGACGAGACGCTCAGGCCCGCAGCGAACTGGCGGCCATCACGACGCGTCGCTATGTCGAACTGGGCGCGCAGAAGTTCGTGAGCGTGGGCGCCGTCGAGGCCAAGCAGCAGGAGCAGGCCTCGGCCTCTGCCGCCTTGGCCGCCGCCGACGCGAACCTGGCCGCGGCGCGCCAGGACAGCCAACGCCTGGCGGCCGAGCGCGCGGGCGTGCGGCAGCAGCGCGACAACGTGCGCCTGCTGGCACCTGCCCAGGGCGTCGTCGTCAGCCGCGAGGCAGAGGTGGGCTCCACCGTGGTGGCGGGACAGGCCGTTCTGCGGCTGATCGAACCCACCTCCTTGTGGGTTCGGGTGCGGCTGGACCAGGGCCGCTCGGCCGGCCTGGTAGCAGGACTGCCGGCATCGATCGTGCTGCGATCGAACCCGTCCGCGCCGTTGTCGGGCAAGGTGGCTCGCGTGGAAGCCACCAGTGACAGCGTCACCGAGGAACGCGTGGCCCTGGTTTCTTTCGACAACCTGCCCGCCGGCATTTCAACAGGCGAGCTGGCCGAGGTCACGTTGAAGCTGCCCGCCACGGCCCCGGCGCT
>CAYGZN010000479.1:0-2700 GCA_964354355.1 uncultured Burkholderiaceae bacterium
TCTGCCGCGTCGCCCCCAGCACCCCTTTCCACAGCGCGCCGTCCAGGTCGATCGAGCGCCGCTCGATGCGGATGCTCGACGTCGGCTTCACCGCGATCGACACGGTGACCGGCTGGCCGGTGGAGATGCCCCCGAGCACGCCCCCCGCCTGGTTGCCGACGAAGCCGCCCGGTGTCAGCTCGTCGCCGTGCTCGCTGCCCTTCTGGGTCACGCAGGCGAAACCGGCACCGATCTCCACTCCCTTGACCGCATTGATGCCCATCATCGCGTGGGCGATGTCGGCGTCGAGCTTGTCGAACAGCGGTTCGCCCAGCCCGACCGGGACCGGGTCGGCGACCACGTCGATGCGCGCACCGCACGAGTCGCCGGCGCGCCGCAGGCTGTCCATCAGCGCTTCGAGGCGGGGCACCACGGCCGCGTCGGCGGCGAAGAAGGCGTTGCGTTGGACCTCGGCCCAGTCTGTCAGGGGCACGACGATGTCGCCGAGCTGGCTCATGCGCCCGCGCACCACGGTGCCGTACTGCGCGGCCAGCCACTTGCGCGCGATCGCGGCCGCGGCGACGACGGCCGCAGTCAACCGAGCCGACGAGCGACCGCCGCCGCGCGGGTCGCGCACGCCATACTTGTGCCAGTAGGTGTAGTCGGCGTGCCCGGGGCGAAACGTGCGCGCAATGTCCGCGTAGTCCTTGCTGCGCGCATCCTCGTTGCGGATCAGCAGCGCGATCGGCGTGCCCGTCGTGCGCCCCTCGAACACGCCCGACAGGATCTCGACCCGGTCCGACTCCTGGCGCTGCGTCACGTGTCGCGACGTGCCCGGCCGGCGCCGATCGAGGTCGGGCTGGATGTCGGACTCGGCCAGCTCCAGGCCGGGCGGGCACCCGTCGACGACGCAGCCGATGGCCGTGCCGTGCGACTCGCCGAAGCTCGTCACGGTGAACAGGTGCCCGATCGTGTTGCCCGACATGGCGCTATAGTTGCCGACTTGTGCGCGGTTGCTGAACAGAGCCGCATTCTAGCCGCAGACGATCGGGCCCGATCCGGACGATCGTCCACACGACGGAGACCCTGTCATGTCCCCATTTACCCCGAACCGCCGACGGCTCGTGTCGGCCCTGGCCACGCTGGGCGCGGCGGGCGCCGTGCCCGGGCTGGCCCGCGCGCAGTCGACCTACCCCAGCCGGCCCGTGCGCCTGATCGTGCCGTTTGCACCGGGCGGCACGACCGACATCGTCGCGCGGGTGGTGTCCGACAAGCTGCGCGAGAACCTCGGCCAGCCGGTCATCGTCGAGAACAAGGCCGGCGCGGGCGGCGCGATCGGGGCGATGGAGCTGATCCGGGCCACGCCGGACGGCCACGTGCTCGGAATGGCCACCGTCTCGACGACCGCGGCCAACCCGGCGATCAACCCGAAGATCGGCTACGACCCACTGACCGACTTCGCGCCGGTGACCAACATCGCAGCCACGCCCAACGTGATCGCCGTGCACCCGTCGTTTCCGGCCAAGGACTACAAGTCTTTCCTCGAGGAGCTGCGCAGGAATCCCGGCAAGTACTCGTACGCCAGCTCGGGCACCGGTGGCGTCGGGCACCTGCAGACCGAGCTGTTCAAGGCGCTGTCCAAGACCTTCATGATCCACATCCCCTATCGGGGCGCCGGCCCGGCGCTGGCCGACGTGGTCGCGGGCCAGGTGCCGATCATTTTCGACAACCTGCCCTCGGCGCTGCCCTTCATCAAGGACGGCAAGCTGGTGCCGATCGTCGTCGCCGCCCCCGAGCGGCTGTCGGTGCTGCCCGGTGTGCCGACCTTCAAGGAAGTCGGGCTCGAGCCCGTCAATCGCCTGGCCTACTACGGCATCGTGGCACCCAAGGGCACGCCGCGCGCCGTGATCGACCGGATCTACGCCGCCACCCGCAAGACGCTGGACGACCCGGCGGTTGCCAAGCGCATCGCCGACACGGGCTCGCTCATCGTCGGCAACACACCCGAGCAATTCGCGCAGCAGATCGCCGCCGAGTTCGCCGTGTACAAGAAGGTCGTCGCCGAACAGAAGCTCAAGCTCGACTGAGCCACCGGCTCAAGCTCGACTGAGCCACCGGCCACCGGAGAACCTGCCGCCATGTCCTCCCTCGACCATCGTCACCCCGAGATCCGCGAGGCCGTGCGCGCGGTCTGCAACCGGTTCGACTCCGCCTACTGGCAGGGCGTCGACGAGGCCCGCGGCTACCCCGAAGCGTTCGTCGACGCGCTGACCGGCGCCGGCTGGCTGGCGGCGATGATCCCGCAGGAGTACGGCGGCTCGGGCCTGGGGCTGTCCGAGGCGTCGGTGGTCATGGAGGAGATCAATCGCTGCGGCGGCAACGCCGGCGCCTGCCATGGCCAGATGTACAACATGGGCACGCTGCTGCGCCACGGCTCGCCCGAGCAGAAGCAGCGCTGGCTGCCCGACATCGCCACAGGCCAGCTGCGGCTGCAGTCGATGGGCGTGACCGAGCCGAACACCGGCACCGACACGACCAAGATCAAGACCACCGCACAGCGGCGCGGCGACCGCTACGTGGTGCACGGCCAGAAGACCTGGATCTCGCGCATCCAGCACTCCGACCTGATGATCCTGCTGGCGCGCACGACGCCGCTGGACCAGGTCAAGCGCAAGGCCGACGGCCTGTCGATCTTCATGGTCGACCTGCACCAGGCGATCG
>CAYGZN010000480.1:0-2682 GCA_964354355.1 uncultured Burkholderiaceae bacterium
GCGTCGCGCGCCTGTATGGTCCGCAGGACAGCGTCGACGCGGCCCAACGCTGGCTAGACGCCTCGCCGCGGCGCTCGTGACGACCGGCCAGGTTCCCCTGACCCCCACAGGGGGGCGTTCGATCTTCCGATCGGTGCTGCGCGAGCCGCTGGTGCACTTCCTGCTGCTTGGTGCGCTGCTGTTCGCACTCGACGCATGGCTGCGCCCCGGCGGAGCGCCGGCGGCCGACACCGCGATCGTGGTGGGCGAGGCGCGGGTCCGCAGCCTGTCGCAGAACTTCGCCCGGGTCTGGCAGCGGCCGCCGACCCGCATCGAGCTCGAAGGGCTGGTCGAGGACCACGTGCGCGAAGAGGTGCTGGTGCGCGAGGCGCTGGTGCTCGGCCTGGACCGCGACGACGCAATCGTGCGGCGTCGGCTCAGGCAGAAGATGGAGTTCATCTCCGACGAGACGGCCGCGCTGGCCGCGCCCACCGAAAAGGACCTGGCCGACTTCCTGGCCGCGAACCCCGAGACGTTCAACGTGCCCGGTCGCGTGAGTTTCGCGCAGGTCTACCTCGATCCGGCCCGGCGCGGGCCCAGGCTCGAGGCCGACGCGAAGCGCCTGCTCGGCCAGCTGAACCGGGCGGGTGCAACGGCAGATCCGGCCGCGCTCGGCGACGCCCTGCGCCTGCTCGAGGCCCGCTACGAAAACCTGCCGCAGTTCGAGCTCGAGCGGCTGTTCGGCGAGGCCTTCGCCAAGGCGCTGTTCCAGCAGCCGATCGGCACGTGGGTCGGGCCCGTCGCGTCCGGGTACGGCGAGCATCTCGTGCGGGTCGAGTCCAAGCAGCCGGGCGGCGTGGCGGCACTTGCCGACGTGCGCCCGCTGGTCGAGCGCGAATGGGCGAACGCGCGGCGCAAGACGCTGGGCGAGGCCTACTACGCGCGGCTGCGCGCGAAGTACCGGGTCGAGGTCCGGATGCCCGCCGCGGCCCAGTCGGGAGCTCGGCCATGACGGGTGCGCAACGCCCGCAGCGCGCGCGCGTTGCGCGCCGGTTCGCATTGCGCTGGGCGTTCCTGTCGTCGCTCCACTTCGCGTTCCCGCTCGCGCTGCTGGCCACGTGGCTGGGCGCGCCGGGCGCGTCGGCGCACGAGCTGCAGCCCGCCTACCTGGAGCTGCGCGCCACCGATGGCGGCCGCTACGACGTGCTGTGGAAGCAGCCGTCGGTCGGCGACGCGCGCATGCAGATCGCGCCGGTGTTTCCCGACTCCTGTCGCCTGCTCGGCGAGCCTCGCACCGAACGGGCCGGCACCGCGTGGGTGTCGACCGCCCGGATCGCCTGCGACCCGGGGCTCGAGGGTCGCGCCCTGTCGATCGAGGGGCTGGAGGCGTATGCGACCGACGTGCTGGTCCGCGTGCAGCACGTCGACGGCACGGTCGAGACACACGTCGTGAAGCCGGTGCAGCCGACGTTCACGCTGCGCGCCGCGAGCGACCGGCAGCGCGGCGTCGCCGCGTACCTGTACCTGGGCATCGAGCACATCCTGCTGGGGGTCGACCACCTGCTGTTCGTCGTCGGGCTGCTGCTGATCGTGCGCGACCGGTGGATGCTGCTGAAGACGATCACCGCGTTCACGGTGGCGCACAGCGTCACGCTGGCGGTCGCGACTTTCGGCATCGCGCAGGTTCCGGCGGCGCCGCTGAACGCGGCGATCGCGCTGTCGATCCTGTTCCTCGGGCCGGAGGTCGTGCGCACGTGGCGCGGGCAGACCAGCTTCACGATCCGCCATCCGTGGGTGGTGGCGTTCGCGTTCGGGCTGCTGCACGGCTTCGGCTTCGCCAGCGGGCTGGCGGCGCTCGGATTGCCGCGCGGCGAGATCCCGCTCGCGCTGCTGCTGTTCAACGTGGGCGTGGAGATCGGGCAGCTGGGCTTCGTGCTGGTGGTGCTGCTGCTCGAGCGCGCGTTCCGGATCCTGCGCGTCGAGTGGCCGGGGCTGGTCGCGCGCCTGCCGGGCTACGTCGTCGGCACGCTCGGGGCGTACTGGACGATCCAGCGGGTGGCGATGCTGCTGCGGGGTGTCGCGTGAAACGCGGGAGGGCGGCAGGATGACGGCGATGCGATTCGTTCGAAGCCTGGTGGCGCTGGGACTTGCGCTCGGATGCGGGGGGGCGGGCGCGCACGAGGAGGCGGGGCAGGCGGCCGGTCTGCTGGCAGGCCTGCTGCACCCGGTGTCCGGCCTGGACCACGTCGCCGCGATGGTCGCGGTCGGCCTGTGGGGCGCGGTGCTGGGCGCCCCCGCGATCTGGGTGCTTCCGGTCGCGTTTCCGCTGGTGATGGCGTTCGGCGGGCTGCTGGGTCTGCTGGGTGTGCCGGTGCCCGGCGTCGAGGTCGGCATCGCACTGTCGGCGGTGGTGCTGGGTGCCATGGTGCTGCTGGAGCGCCGGCCGCCGCTGGCGGTGGCGGCGATCATCGTCGGCGTGTTCGCGATCTTCCATGGCCACGCGCACGGGCGCGAACTGCCCGAAGGCGCGAGCGCGCTGCTCTACAGCCTCGGCTTCGTGCTGGCCACCGGACTGCTGCATGCATTCGGCATCCTGCTGGGCGTCGCGAACCGCTGGCCGCTCGGGCGCAGCGCCGTGCGCGCGGCCGGCGGCGGCGTGGCGCTGGCGGGGCTGCTGTTCCTGTGGCGAGCCGTCGCGTGATG
>CAYGZN010000481.1:0-2680 GCA_964354355.1 uncultured Burkholderiaceae bacterium
GTGCTTGGGCCGCCCGCTGACCTCGGCCTCGATGCCCTGCGCCACCAGTTCCGCGCGCAGCCGCTGGACGGCGTCGCGAACGAACTGCTCGCGCTCGACGCGCCGCTCCTCGAGCTGGCGCGCGATGCTCTTGTACAGGTCGGGCTCCAGGAAGCGGAACGCCAGGTCCTCGAGCTCCCACTTCAGCTGGCCCAGGCCCAGCCGATTGGCCAGCGGCGCCAGGATGTCCAGCGTCTCGCGCCCGATCGCCTCGGGCGGGGCGGTCTTCGACGACGCGTGATAACGCAGCGTCTGCAGGCGCGACGCCAGCCGGATCAGCACGACGCGGATGTCGGTGGCCATGGCCAGCGTCATGCGCCGCAGCGTCTCCAGGTCCTCGCCCGTGGCCGACCCCTTCGAGCGCAGCGCCACGTCCTTCAGGCGCAGCAGCTGGCGCATGCCCTCGACGAGCGTGCGCACCTCCTGGCCGAACGAAGCCTCGACCTGCTGCAACGGGATCTTCTCGACCGCCCCGAACAGCGCGGCAGCGGTTCGGGTCGGCTCGTCGACCCGCAAGGCCGCCAGGATCGCCACCGTGCCACGCGCATGGTCCAGAATCGGCTCGCCGCTGCGCCCGCGCGCGCCCCCCAGGCGCAATCCGACCAGCGCCAGCGCGCGCGCCACGGCGTCGGGCGCAGGCGCCTCGCCCGCGCCGGCCAGCGACGTCGATTGCGCGGCGGCGTTGTGCGCGGAGGACAAAGGGGGCGGGGTGTCAGACATCGGCCGAATCGTGCGATCCATCACTGCGATCCTTTGGCATTATAGGCAGCCATGATCTTTCCGCTCGGCAAGGCCCGCGAACTCCCGATCGCCCCGGCACTGTGGCAGCAGCAGGTCGCGCAGATGCCGTTCCTGCGCGGCTTCGACGAGGCCCAGTCCGAGCGCCTGCGCACGCTGATCGCCCGGTTCCTCAGCGACAAGACCATCACCGGTGCGCACGGCCTGGTCGTCGACGACGCGATGCGCGTGACGATCGCCGCGCAGGCCTGTCTGCCGGCAATGCGCCACGGCCTGGAGCCCTACGCCGACTTCGTCGAGATCGTCGTCTACCCGTCGGCCTTCGCCGTGCAGCGCCAGGTCACCGACGACGACGGCGTGGTGCACGAATTCGAGGACGAGCTGTCCGGCGAGGCGATGGACAAGGGCCCCGTCGTGCTGTCCTGGCTGGACGTCGCGCAGACCGACGGCGACTTCCCTGCCAACGTCGTGATCCACGAGTTCGCGCACAAACTCGACATGGCCGACGGCGAGGCCGACGGCTGCCCGCCGATGCCCGCGCGGCTGCGCACCCGCTGGCAGCGGGCGCTCGAGCGCGCCTACGACCAGTTCGCGGCCGACCTCGAGTCGATCGAGGACGACATCCCGGCCCACGTCGACCCCGAAAGCGACGAGGCCGACGCCTACTATGCCCGGCTGCCGATCGACCCCTATGCAGCCACCGACCCGGCGGAGTTTTTCGCGGTGGCCGCGGAGGCGTTCTTCGTCGAACCGGAACCGCTGGCCGCGGCATTCCCGGAGCTGTACGGGTGCTTCGTAGAGTATTTCGGAGAGGATCCGAGGAGTCGGTTGGCGGTCTGAGCGAACCGGACAAGCGCTGTGCGGTAGTTCCTAGGCCTGCCGGAGGTGCAACCGGATCATGCGGCGAAGCCCATGATCCGTCTCTTCAACCACTTCCTGTCGGTCCGTCTGCTGCTGCTCACCGCGCTCGAAGCGCTGGTGCTGTACGCATCGGTCGTGCTCGGCTACCGCTTCCGGCTGCCGGGCGAACAGCTGACTGAGCCGATGCTCGAAGCGGCCGTCTTCACCTGCGTGATGCTGACCTCGATGTCGGCGCTAGGCCTGTACCACACGCACGCGGAGCCGTTCCGGACCACTATCCACCGCGTGCTGATTGCCTACGGCCTGTCGCTGATGGTGATCAGCCTGATCTTCTACCTGTTCCCCGAGACGTATCTCGGCCGCGGGGTCATGGCGTGGAGCTCGGTCCTCGCCGTCGGAAGCGTGCTGCTGGTTCGCGTCGCCTTTTTCCGCCTGACCGACCTCGGGCTGCCCAAACGGCGCGTGCTGGTGCTCGGCAACGGCGCCGAGGCCGAGGAGGTGATCCGGTTCCTGCACCAGGGCCTGCGCAGCCGTTCGATCCAGTACGCCGGCCTGTACCCGGTGATGGCGGAACGCAATGCCCAGGGCCGCGACCGCGCGCTGAACCACCTGGCACTGCGCCGCACCGTCGACGAACTGCGCGTGGCGGAGATCGTGATCGCCGTGCGCGAGCGGCGCGGCGGCGTGCTGCCGCTTCGCCAACTTCTGGACTGCAAACTGCAAGGGGTCAAGGTGATGGACCTGCAGTCGTTCTACGAGCGCGAGCAAGGCGTGCTACGCATCGACAACATGCGTGCCAGCTGGATGATCTTCAGCCACGGGTTCGACCAGGGCATCACGAGGGATGTGGTCAAGCGAGTGTTCGACGTTCTGGTCAGTGTGGCCCTTATCGCATCTACGCTGCCGCTGCTGCTACTCGCCATGATAGCCGTCGCGGTAGACTCCGGCCTGCCAGTATTCTATTCCCAGGAGCGGGTCGGCCAGGCTGGAATCCGCTTCCGCATCCTCAAGCTTCGAACGATGCGCCGGGACGCCGAAGCCG
>CAYGZN010000482.1:0-2679 GCA_964354355.1 uncultured Burkholderiaceae bacterium
CCTGGCGCGACCGCTCGAGCTGCTCGCGCGCCGCGCCGATGCGCGCGTCGAGCTGCCCGCGGGCACCCAGCAGCGCGCGAGCCTGCGCCACCGCGCTGCGGCTGGGCACGCGCGCCGCGGCTTCGTCGCGCAGCGCGTCGGCTGCATCGGCTGCATCGGCTGCAACGGCCGCTTCGGGCGCTTCGGGCGCTTCGGCCGACAGTTCCCGCAGCGCGCGCGCGAGCCGCTCGGCCTGGTGCGCGACCGACAGACGCAGCTCGGCCTGCGCGCGCTGCGACTCGGCCGCGTCGGCGGCACGCCCCACGAGCAGCACGATCGCGGCGCCCGCTTCGAGGTGCGACGCCGAGGGTTGCAGCGCGGACAGGCGCTGCTGCACGCCGTCCAGCCGAGCGGCGTCGGCGTCGATGCGCGAGCGCGCCTCCTGCAGGCGCTGCGTCGCGGCGGCCAGGCGCTGCGAGGCGTCCGGCGGCATGTCGGGGCTGCCCGCTGCCACCGACACCTGCGCGGCCTGCTCCAGCCGGCTGGCAACCAGCGGCACGAGCGCCAGCAGCCGCTCGACGCGTGCCTGCCGCGCGCGCAGGCCTGCGACGTCTCGCTCGACGCTGGCAAACGCCTGCCCGGCCCGTTCGAGCTCGTGGCGCCGCGACTCCCATTCGCGCGGTCGCACGCCGGCGACGCGCGCGGCGGCCTGGGCGTCGGCAAACTCGGCCAGCGCGAGGTTCAGGCGCTTGACGCGTCCGCGCGGCGCAAACAGCTCGTCGGCCTCGGCCTGGAAACGCGCCGAGATGCGGCGCACGTGCTGCACCCCGCTGGCGGCCTCGAACAGCGCCGTGCCCAGTTCGCTGGATCCGTCGAGCAGCGTGCGGCCACCGGCGCGCAGCTGCTGGTGGCCGATGCCGTGCATCATCGCGAAGGTCTGCGCATCGACGGCGCCGAGCATCCGGGCAATCACGGACGCATCGACCGGTGCGCCCGCGTCCTCCTCGCGACTTGCCTCGTCGAACCGGAACAGCGTGCTGCGGTTGCCCTTGCGGCGCATCAGTGCGTGCCGTTCGCCCGCGTCGACGAGCACGGCGCCGACGCGCATGGCCGAGTAGTCGCGCGAGAACCGGTCCTCGGAGCGCGCGTCGATGCCGAACAAGAACGCCGAGACGGCGCGCAGGGCCGTCGACTTGCCCTGCTCGTTCGGGCCGTAGACGATCTGCAGCCCGGCGGGCGCGGCCTCGAAGTCGAGCAGCGCGTCGTCGAAGGGGCCGTACGCCCGCAGCAGCAGCGATGCGAACTTCACGCGGGCGCCTGCCCCGCAAGACGCGCCAGCAACAGCGCCTCGGCCTCGCGCAGCAGCTGGGCCTGCCCGGCGGGATCCTCGAAACCGGCTCCCCCGGCGCCGCGCAGCTCGGCCGGCAGCTTGGCGATCAGCTCGCGCAGCGACTGGCCGGCAAACGCCGACAGCGCCTGTGGATCGGCCTGCAGTTGGGCCGCGCTGCGCAGGCACTGGCCGAGCGGGTCGTCGGGCACGGCCAGCGGCGGCTCGCCGGGCGAGCCGGCCGCCCCGGGCACGATGCCCGCGCTCGTGCGCAGCTGGACCTTCTCGACCCAGGCGCGCCCCGCGCACGCGTCGTTGGCCAGCGCGCGCACGCGCGCGCCGAACTCGTCCGGATCGGCGGCGAGCGCCCCGTGCAGCGGGCCCGCGCCCACCACCGCGACCCGCAGCGCCGACATCCGCCCGCCGGCCCGCGCGTGCGCCGCGGCGACCGCGCGCTCGGCCGATGTCCAGAACTCGGCGTCGGACTGCAGCCCGTCGATCGGCACCTCCACGTGCGCCCAGCGCACGACGTCCAGCGCCACGAATTCGGCCGAGACCTGCCCGTCTTCGACCGTGACCAGCTCGCAGCCCTTGGCACCGGGCTCGCCGGCGTGGCGGCCCTGCAGGTTGCCGCAGTAGACGATGCGCGGATGCGCCTCCTGCAGCACCTCGCGCGCGTGGACGTGCCCCAGCGCCCAGTAGTCGTAGCCCTTGCCGCGCAGCGCGTCGAGCGAGGTGGGTGCGTACGGGTCGTGCGCGGCGTAGCCCCCGAGGCTGGTGTGCAGCACGCCGACGTTGAACCAACCCGGGAGCGGCGGCGGGTACTGGCCGACCAGGTCCTCGGGCACCGCGCGCGACGCGAAGCTGCGACCGTGCAGCGCCACGCGCAGGGGGTCGATGCGAAACGTCTGCGCACGCGCCGCGTCGAACTCGTGGACGTTGGCCGGCAGCGGCAGCGTGCGCGTGATCTCGCTGGCCGCATCGTGATTGCCCTTCTTCAGGTACACGGGAATGCCCGCGCGCGCGAGCGTCGACATCTCGGCGTGGAAGAACAGCCCCGTGTTCATGTCGCGCCACTCGCCGTCGAAGACGTCGCCGGCGATCACGACGAAGTCGACCGCCTGCTCGACGGCGAGCCGGACCAGCGCGCGCATCGCTTGGCGCGTGGCGCCGCGCAGGTCGTCGACGGGCGCGCCCGGATACCGCTCGAGACCGTCGAGCGGGCTGTCCAGGTGCAGATCGGAGCAGTGGATGAACTTCAAGGCAGCGCATCATCGCACACCCATGGCTCACACGATGAGCCACCCAGCGCGCGCCTGCCCGGCCGGCGCCGGGCGGCGCGGTATCATCGCCCGGCGATGACCGCGACACAC
>CAYGZN010000483.1:0-2664 GCA_964354355.1 uncultured Burkholderiaceae bacterium
CTGCCGCTGCGCGACGGGCCGATCGCCGGGCCGGTGCCGGCGCCCGCGGACATCACCGAACACGGTGTGCGCTACCAGGTCGACGTGGTCGCCGGTCACAAGACCGGCTTCTACATCGACCAGCGCGACAATCGGGCACTGGTGGCGGCGCTTTGCGCGGGCCGCAGCGTGCTGAACTGCTTCTGCTACACCGGCGGCTTCTCGCTGGCCGCACGCCGGGCCGGTGCGGCGCAGACGGTCTCGATCGATTCCAGCGCCGAGGCGCTGCAGCAGGCCGTGAACAACGAGCGGCTCAACGGGCTCGATCCGCCCGGCCCGATCCTCGACCTGGCCCAGGTTGCACCGAACGGCCCGATCGGCGCCGGCATAGGCGGCGCATCCGGCTCGGTCTGGCTGCAGGCCAACGTGTTCGACGCCCTGAAGCTGCTGCTCGAGCAGGGGCGGGCGTTCGACGTGATCGTGCTGGACCCGCCCAAGTTCGCGCCTTCCGCGCAGCATGTCGAGCGGGCCGCGCGGGCCTACAAGGAAATCAACCTGAAGGCGTTGCGCCTGCTTGCGCCCGGCGGCCATCTGCTGACGTTCTCGTGCTCGGGGGCCATCTCGGTGGACCTGTTCCAGAAGATCGTCGCCGGGGCGGTCTTCGATGCCGGCGTCGAGGCGCAGATGCTGCGCCGGCTGCAGGCCGGCACCGACCATCCGATGCTGATGACCCACCCCGAGGGCGAGTACCTCAAGGGATTGCTGCTGCAGCGGGTGGCGTAGAATCGCGGGTCCCCCAGGAGGCACCGGCGTGGCATCGATCGTCGAACAGGCGCGCGACAGGGTGCGGGCCACCGGCTCGCGGGTGACGGCTGCGCGCACCAAGGTGCTGGCCGTGCTGCTGCAGGCCGACGGCGAGGCGGGCGGCGCGCTGACGCACACGGACGTGCAGCGCCGGCTCGAGGCCGGCGGCTCCCCCGAACTCCTCGATCGGGTCACGCTGTACCGCGTGCTGGAGTGGCTGGTCGACGCGGGGCTCGCGCACCGCGTTTCGGGACCGGACCGCGTGTGGCGGTTCTCCGCGCATCCCGTGTCGCACCCGATGCACGGGCACTTCAAGTGCCGGCACTGCGAGCGGATGTTCTGCCTGAAGGAGTCGCCGGCGCTCGGGCGCACCGTCAGGGCGCTGCTGCCCGAGGGCTTCGCGGGCGACGACGTCGAGCTGACGGTGCTCGGCGTGTGCGCCGAGTGCGCCGGCGCAGGTCGCAGCGCGCCGCGTCGCGTGGCCCTGTCCGATGGCTGAGCCGACGCCGGTCACGCTGCTCACGGGGTTTCTGGGCAGCGGCAAGACCACGATCCTCAACGGGCTGCTGCGGCGCCCCGAGCTGTCGGACACGGCCGTGCTGATCAACGAGTTCGGCGAGGTCGGCCTCGATCACCTGCTGGTCGAGCGCATCGACGAGCGGACCGTGCTGATGGAATCGGGCTGCCTGTGCTGCACGATCCGAAGCGACCTCGCGCGGGCCCTGACCGAGCTGCTCGAGCGGCGCGCACGCGCCGAGGTGCCGGCCTTCTCGCGGGTGATCGTCGAGACCACGGGCCTGGCCGATCCGGCGCCCGTCCTGCACACGCTGCTGGCCGGCCCGCTGCCCGACCGGGTGCGCCTGCACGGCGTGGTCACCGCGATCGACGCCGTCAACGGCCCCGGCCAGCTGTCGCGCCAGTTCGAGGCCGTCAAGCAGGCGGCCGTGGCCGACCTGCTGGTGATCACCAAGGTCGACCTCGTCGAGCCGGCGGCGCTGCAGCGGCTGCAGCGCCGGCTCGCGCGGCTCAACCCGGGGGCCGCGCAGGCCACTTCGGTGGCCGGCGACCTGCCGCCCGGGCGGCTGCTCCAGCTCGGCCTGTATGATCCGCTGTCGCGGTCGGTCGACGTGCGGCGCTGGCTTCGCGACGAGGCGCTGCTCGAGGCGAGCGACCCGGCGGTGCGCGGCGCGTCGAACCGGCTGGGCGATGCGGGCGGCCACGGTGCGTCGGGCGGCCACGGCGCGTCGAACCGGCACGGCGACGCGATCCGCAGTTTTGCGCTGACCTTCGACGCGCCGCTGGACTGGGACGCGCTGATGCAGGCGTTCGAGATGCTCACCTCGGTCGCAGGCGACGCGCTGCTGCGGGTCAAGGGCGTGGTCGACGCGGCCGGTTGCGCGCGGCCCCGCGTGCTGCACGTGGTGCAGCACCAGGTGTATCCGTACGCCGAACTGGCGGGTTGGCCGGCGGGCTGGGACGGCGGGGGCGCGGCTCCGGGTTCGCGGCGCAGCCGGATCGTGTTCGTGGTGCGCCACCTCACGCGCGAGTACGTCGCCGCGGCGTTCTCGCATTTCGTCGCAGAGCCGCTGCCGGTCGGGCAGGCACTGCTTCAGGATTGAACGGCACGACCCGATCGCAGGACTGAACGCATGGCACAACCGCAAGTACCCGTCACGATCCTCACCGGCTTCCTGGGCAGCGGCAAGACGACGCTGCTCAACCGCATCCTGAAGGAACAGCACGGCCACCGGATCGCCGTCATCGAGAACGAGTTCGGCGAGGAGGGCATCGACAACGAGCTGCTCACGCAGAACCCCGACGAGCAGATCGTCGGGGTTCTGCGTGAGCAGCTCGTTGTCGATGCCCTCCTCGCCGAACTCG
>CAYGZN010000484.1:0-2663 GCA_964354355.1 uncultured Burkholderiaceae bacterium
GTGTTGGCGCCCACGAGGACCGCATCGCACAGCGCGCGCATCCGGTGCAGATGGTCCAGGTTGGCCGGCCCGGTCACGAAGTTGGAGTCGCCGCTGCGGGTGGCGATCCGTCCGTCGATGCTCTGGCCCAGGTGGCCGACGACCAGTCGGCCGCCCGGCGGGACGTCGAGGATCGGCCGGTACAGCTCGAGCAGCGGCCGGTACAGCCCGTGCAGCGGCGCGTCGTCCGCGCCCGGCAGACCGGCGAGCGACCCGCTGCGATCGGGTCGCCCGGGCCCCGCCGCCACCGGCCGCGAGCCGTGCCGCCGGCAGGCGGCCACCGCGAGGCACGCGGACCACACCGGCTCGGACAGGCCGGCGCTGCGTCGCGGGGTCGGCACCGGTCAGTCGCCTGCCGGGCCGGCCGGCGCGCCGACGTCGAGCGGACCGTCGGCCAGGATCGACAGCGGCACGTCGGCGACCTCCGCCACCAGTGCGGCCAGGCGTGCCGACAGGAACTGCAGCAGCGTCTCGCCGAGTTCAGCGCTGGCGGCGGCCGCGTTGCCGCAGACCCCCTCGGCGTTGACGTCCTGGCTCATCCAGCCGAAGCCCACGGCGCGCTCGACGCCGAAATGACCCCCACGCGCGGCCAGCCGCCCGCCGAGGCTGGCGAAGTCCCGGAGCTCGGCGCGCCGGACCAGATCCGGGCGCAGGTGCAGCATCAACGAGGTCTCGAGCTGGCCGCCGTGCAGGCCGTGCGCCAGCTCGTCGGCGTCGAACAGGCCCGGCGGCTTGCCCAGTCGCGAGCTGTTGGCGCGAACCACCAGCATGCGGTGGGCGGCGCGCAGCCGCAGCGCCACGAGGTCGACGTGGGCCTGTTGCCCGCCGTGGGTGTTGAACAGGACCAGCTTGCGCACCCCGGCGCGCGCCACGCCCGCGCCGATGTCCAGCCACAGCCCGAGCAGCGATTCGAGTCGGGCGCTCAGGGTGCCGCGAAACGCGGTGTGCTCCAGGCTGTCGCCGATCGGGACCGGCGGCAGCACGAGCAGCACCGCCGTCGCAGGCACCTGGGCCAGCGCGCCGCGCACGACCGCCTCGTTGATGACCGCATCGGTCGACAGCGGCAGGTGCGGGCCGTGCTGCTCGGTTGCCGACACGGGCAGCAGCGCCACCGTGCGTTCGGGATCGAGCCCGGCGAAGTCGGTGGTGGTCAGGTCGTGCCAGTGGCCGCTGCGCATCATCGGGTGCCGTCCTTTTTGCCGCAGTCGTTCACGGCGCGTCGACGAAGAAGTTCAGGATCGCGTCCAGCCCGCCGTGGTTGATCGCGTGGGTCGTCTCGGAGCGCACGATCGGCTTGGCCCGGTAGGCGACCGACAGGCCGGCGATCGACATCATCTGCAGGTCGTTGGCGCCGTCGCCCACGACGATCGCCTGGGCCGGGGTGCAGCCGATCGCGGCGCAGGTGCGTTCGACGGTTGCACGCTTGACCCCGGCATTGACGATCTCGCCCACCAGGTGGCCGGTCAGCCTGCCGTCGCGGATCTCGAGGACGTTGGCGCGCGTGTGCCGGATCGCGAGCCGCTGGCTGAGGCGCTCGGTGAAGAACGTGAAGCCGCCCGACACCAGCAGGACCTCCAGGCCGTGACTCCGGCAGGCGTCGATCAGCTGCCGGGCGCCCGGCGACAGGCGCAGTCGCTCGTCGTAGACCCGCTGCAGCACCGACGCGTCCAGTCCCGCCAGCAGCGCGACCCGGCGCCTGAGGCTTTCGTCGTAGTCGGGGATCTCACCGCGCATCGCGGCCTCGGTGATTGCGGCGACCTCGGCCTTGCGCCCGACGAAGTCGGCGATCTCGTCGACGCACTCGATCGTGATCAGCGTCGAGTCCATGTCGAACGCGATCAGGCCGAAGTCGGCCAGCCGCAGCCCCGGCCGGACGATCTCGACGTCGACGTGCTGGGTGTCGGCGAGCTGTTCGAGCTGCGCCGCGTCGGCCGTCACGCCGTCCCAGCATGCGACGCCCGCGCGACGCAGCGCCGCGGGCGCACCGATCGCGGCCTCGAACAGCTGCACGGTGACGTCGGTGAGGTGCGGGTGCTGGACGACGAGTCGGCTCATGGGGGAATCGGACCGCCGCCGGCCGGGGGCTCAGGCCGCCAGGCCCTTGAGGATCTCGCGAACCCGCGCGACCCGCGTGCCGAGATCGGCCGTGCGCAGCTCGAAGCGCAGCCGATCCTGCCCCGACAGGCGTGCGTCGCGGCGGCTCTGCACGAATCGGATGATCCGCTCGGTGGGGATCGGCGGCGCAGGCACGAACTGCAGGACGACCGCCTCGGCGGTGGCGTCCAGCCGCGAGATGCCCAGCGGGGCCGACATCAGCCTGAGCCGGTGCACGTCGAGCAGCGCGCGCGCCGAATCGGGCAGCTTGCCGAACCGGTCGATCAGTTCCTCCTGCATGGCGTCGAGCGCGTCGCCGTTCGCGCAGTTGGCCAGCCGCTTGTACAGCGTCAGCCGCTCGTGGACGTCGCCGCAATAGTCGGCCGGCAGCAGCGCCGGCGTGTGCAGGTTGATCTCGGTGACGGCCTCGAGCGGAGCCGAGACGTCGGGTTCGCGACCGGCCTTGAGCGAGCGCCCCGCGTGCTCGAGCATGTCCGAGTACAGCGAGAAGCCCACCTCCTGCATGTCGC
>CAYGZN010000485.1:0-2659 GCA_964354355.1 uncultured Burkholderiaceae bacterium
GGCGGCGCTGCAGGGCGACATCCGCGGCATGTAGATCATGGGCGAGAACCCGGCGATGTCGGATCCCGATCTGCGCCACGCGCGCGAGGCGCTCGCGAGGCTGGAGTGGCTCGTCGTGCAGGACATCTTCCCGACCGAGACGGCCTGCCTGGCCGACGTGATCCTGCCCGCGTCGGCATTTCCGGAAAAGACTGGCAGCTTCACCAATACCGATCGCACCGTGCAGCTCGGGCGCCAGGCGCTGGCGCCGCCCGGACAGGCCCGCCAGGACCTGTGGATCGTGACCCAGATCGCCGCACGCCTGGGGCTCGACTGGCACTACGGCCACCCGCGCGAGGTGTTCGCGGAAATGCGCCAGGTGATGGACTCGATCCGCGGGATCAGCTGGGAGCGCCTCGAGCGCGAAGGCGCGGTCACCTATCCGTGCCCGAGCGAGGACGACCCCGGCCATCCGGTGGTGTTCGTCGACCGGTTCCCGACCGAAGACGGCCGCGCCGGGCTGGTGCCGGCGACGGCGTCGGCGGCCGACGAGATGCCCGACGATGCGTTCCCCTTCGTGCTGATCACCGGGCGCCAGCTCGAGCACTGGCACACGGGCTCGATGACGCGGCGCGCCGCGGTGCTCGACGCGCTCGAGCCCGAGGCGACCGCCTCGCTGCACCCGGCGGAGCTCGCCGCGCTGGGCGTGGCGCCGGGGGGCGCGCTGGAGCTGGTGTCGCGTCGCGGCCGGATCGAGCTGGCCGCGCGTGCCGACGACGCGGTGCCGCTGCGCACCGTGTTCGTGCCGTTCGCCTACGCCGAGGCGGCCGTGAACAAGCTGACCAACCCGGCGCTCGATCCGGTCGGCAAGATCCCGGAGCTCAAGTTCTGCGCGGTGCGGGTGACGGCCGCGCCGCTGCGGCAATAGGCCCGCGCCTCGCTCAGTCGAAGCGGTACGGGCCCGGCCAGTCGCCGATCACGGCGGTGTGCGTGACCAGCAACCCGTCGGCCCAGCGGTGCAGCTGGTAGCCCGGCGGCTCGAGCACGAAGCGCTCGACGCCCGCGGGCACCAGCTCCAGCGGGATCTGGTGCGCGGGGCTCGGGCAGGTGCTGGCCAGCGTGCCGGCGAAGCGCGCCTGGATCGGCCGGTGCAGGTGCCCGCACAACACGCGCTCGACCTGCGGGTGCGTGGCCACGATCGCGGCGAGCTCCGGCGCGCCCTGCAGCAGGCCGTAACGGTCCATCCAGCCGATCCCGGTGGCGAACGGCGGGTGGTGCATCAGCACCAGCGTCGGTCGCCGCGGCTGCTCGGCGAGCCGCTGCGACAGCCACGCGAGGCGCCGCGCGCACAGTGCGCCGTGGGTCCGTCCGGGCACCACCGTGTCCAGTGCCAGCAGGCGCAGCGGGCCCTGGTCGTGCTCGAACTGGACGAACTCGTCGAAGCCGCCCAGGTACGCGTGGTCGGCGAAGGACCGCCGCATCGCCCCGCGCTCGTCGTGGTTGCCCGGCATCAGCAGGTACGGGCACGGCAGCCCCGCCAGCAGCTCGCGCAGGCGTGCGTATTCCGCCTCGCTGCCGCGATCCACCAGGTCGCCGGTGAGCACCACCAGATCCGGCGCCGGCTCGAGTGCCGCGACGCGCTGCACACAGCGCTGCAGACAGGCGGCGGTGTCGATGACGCCGCCGGTCAGCTCGCCCGGCAGGCCGACGTGGGTATCGGTGATCTGTGCGATCAGCATGGTGCGTCCGATACTATACTGCCGCCATGGACACACAGCAGCGCAAGGCTCGTGCGCGCACCAACGAGCAGGAATTCGAACGGGCCTCGAGGGTCCTGGTCGGCGGCGTCAACTCGGCGGTGCGCGCGTTTCGTGCCGTGGGCGGCACGCCGCGCTTCATCGAGCGCGGCGAAGGCGCCTGGCTGTTCGACGTCGAGGGTCGCCGGTACGTCGACTATCTCGGGTCGTGGGGGCCGCTGATCGTCGGCCACGCGCACCCGCAGGTGCTGGCACGCGTGCGCGACGCGGCCGGGCGCGGCCTGTCGTACGGCGCGCCCAACGTGATGGAGACCGAGCTGGCCGAGCGCATCGGCCGGCTGTACCCGCACGTCGAGCGGGTGCGCTTCACCAGCTCGGGCACCGAAGCGGCGATGTCGGCGCTGCGCCTGGCGCGCGGCTTCACGAAGCGGACCGCGATCCTCAAGTTCGAAGGGTGCTACCACGGCACCGCCGACAGCCTGCTGGTCAAGGCCGGCAGCGGCGCGCTCGCGTTCGGCACGCCGAGCTCGGCCGGCGTGCCCGAGGACCTGGCACGGCACACACTGGTGGCGACCTTCAACGACCTGGCGAGCGTGCAGGCGCTGTTCGATGCGCATCCCGGCGAGATCGCCTGCGTGATCGTCGAGCCCGCCGCGGGCAACATGAACCTCATCCTGCCGCAGCCGCGCTTCGCCCGGCGCGAGGCTCAGGCGGATGCTGCAGCGCATCCGACTGGCGCGGTCGGTGTACCCGATCACCGCACTCGCGGCGCCGGTCTCCTCGTTCAGTTGGATCACGGACTGCACCGGCGACACGGTGACGCACGTGTGGCCCTGGGGGAAGTTGAACTCGACGCCGCCCGAGATCCAGGCGCCGAGCAGCGCGACGAGCCCGTACTTCACCACATTGTTCCGGTAGAAGAC
>CAYGZN010000486.1:0-2658 GCA_964354355.1 uncultured Burkholderiaceae bacterium
CGCGTCGGAGTGCGCGACACCTTCGCCGAGGGCGGATCGACCGACTACCTGCTTCGCAAGTACGGGCTGACCGCCGACGCGATCGTCGCCGCGTTCCGCCGTGCCCGGGGGCGTCGTTGAGGATCACCGGCCTCACGCGAATCCTGTTCATCCTCGCGGATCCGGTCGACCACGTCCGCGGCAGCGACATGCTGAACCGCTGGTTCGAGGCGCAGGGCGACGACGTCGCGGTCTCGCCGCTGCACGTGGCGCCGGCGGACCTCGCGCGCGTGCTCGACGCGATCCGTGCAATGCGTAATGTTGCGGGATTCGGCGTGACGATCCCCCACAAGATCGCGCTGTGCGCGTTGCTCGACCGGCTGACACCGCGGGCCCGGCAGGTCGGCGCAGTGAACTTCGTGCGGCGCGACGCCGACGGCACGCTGCTCGGTGACAACGTCGACGGTATCGGCTTCGTCGACGGCCTCGCCCGGGCGGGTGTCGGCGTCGCGGGCCGCGACGTGCTGCTGGTCGGCGCAGGCGGCGCGGGCCGCGCGATCGCGTTCGCGCTTGCGGAGGCGGGCACGGCGCGCCTGGTGATCGCGAACCGGACCCGGACGCGCGCCGCCGAGCTCGCCGCGGCGGTGAGCGTCGCGCATCCCGCCTGCGAGACGATCGCCGGCGAACCCAGGCTGGCCGGTGTTGGCCTGCTCGTGAACGCCACCTCGGTCGGCATGCACGGCGCGGACGCGCTGCCGCTCGACGTGTCGGCGCTGTCGCCGAGCACCGATGTCGCCGAAGTGATCATGGTGCCCGAGATGACGCCGCTGCTGCGCGAGGCTACGCGGCGCGGCTGCCGCACCGTGCCCGGGCGCTTCATGCTCGAGGAGCAGATCCGGCGGGTGAAGGCATTCGTGCTCGGCTGAGCTCGCAGGCTGCGGGAAAGACAACGCGCCCGCTCCGTGAATCGCCGCCGGCACCAACGCCATCGGAGGTGAATCTCCGGAGCGGTTGCGTTCTCTCAGACGCCGGAGCGGTGTAGACAGGGGCCGCACTTCAGCCCGGGCAACTTCGTCAGCGGCCGGCTGAAGCTTGTCTTGAATCCCTGAATGCGCCCGAGTCGGTCGTCAGCTTCCTGGACACGACGAATCGAACGCCAAGGACTACCGAATTTCTGAAATCCCGTCGAACAGTTCAATCCGAAGCGCTGCCCCGGCCACCGGCAAGACTAACCACGTGTCCTCGACCTGGATTCCACTCGCAGCCCCGACGCCCTCGGCATAGGCGGCAAGCTGCGCAGCGTGATCATTGGCAACCTGCGCCCACTGGCCACTGCCCTGCGGCGTCGATTTGTGATCGAGCAACACCCACCCCGTGGTCGTTCTCAGCAGCAGGTCGGTTCGTCCCACCACCCTCTGCCCATTTCCCAGCACCTGCATCAACGGCGATTCCACGACCGGCCGTGCATCCGGCCAGCGCGCCTGGATCCACCGACTCACCGCCCTCACCTGGCGATGCAGCGCGCCGGCTTCCAAGGCCTTGTCGACACCCATGCGTCGCAGGATCGACTCCAGCTCATCACCGCTGATCCCTTCGCCCGTCGCCACGAGATCGGCCGCGATGCACGCGTGGATCGCCTCGCCGAGCGCGGATCGGTCGTCCGCCGCTTCGGTGTCGATACGCGATCCGAGCGGAACGGCTTCCGTGATCCGGGCCTGCACCCCGCCTGCGGCCGACGGGCTCACGGTCAACGGCAGTTTGGGGGTGACCGCCTGCGGCTGCACGTACCAGGCGAGGTCACCCGCGGGCGCGGGTGCCGCGAGGTCCGCGCTGGCTGCCGTCAGCACGACACGCTCGAACGGCGCAACCACGCCGTCTTCCAGAGTCATCGCCGTGGCAACTGGCGTCGACAGGTGATCGGCCAGCGCCACCGTCTTCATCCACTCGCCATCCGGTGACTTCTGGGGCCGGGCAAACACCAGCACGTCCCGCGCACGCGTCGTGCTCACGTACAGCAGCCGCTTGTGCTCCTCCAGCGCGTCGGCGAGCACCGCTTGGCCAAAGGCGGACTGGGCGATCTGATCGGCGATCGCCACGTTCTTCTGCGCGCCGAATGGCCAGGGCCAGTAGCGCAGGAACCGGTCGTGCAGCGGCCGCTTTACGTCGAACCCCGAGCGCGACTCGGCCTGTACGTCCCACAGCTTGGTGCGCACGTCGCTGGTGAGATCGCACAGGATCACCACGGGCCACTCGAGCCCCTTCGCGGCGTGGTGAGTCATCACCTGGACGGCATCGATGCCGGGCCGCGGCAGGGCGTCCTCGCCGTCGGCGGCAAGGCTCTTGCTCCATAGGAGGAAACCGGACAACGTGGCGGCCTCGCGGCTGGCGGTGCACTCGTCTTCGTACTGGGCGGCAAACTTGACGAGCTGATCCAAGTTGGCGACCCGCTGGCGGGCCTGCTCGCCGTCCCGCTGCCACTGGATCGCCCGTTGCGCAAGCCCGCAGCGGATCAGGACGAGCTCGACGGCCTCGCGCGGCGACAGCAGCGGCGTCTGGGCACGCAGTCCTTTGAGGGTGGCCAGTATCGGGTGCGCTGGGCTGCCATCGCGCGCGTCCTCCTTCCAAAGCCCGTCTTGCTCGAGGCTCGCAAGCCAGGCGAGGCGGTCGGCAACCCAAGCC
>CAYGZN010000487.1:0-2643 GCA_964354355.1 uncultured Burkholderiaceae bacterium
CGCTCGTCATCGGCGCCGAGGTGTTCTCGCGAATCCTCGACTGGAACGACCGCGGCACCTGCGTGCTGTTCGGCGACGGCGCCGGCGCGGTCGTGCTGGCGCGCGACGGGCACCCCGGCATCCTCGCCGCCCGGCTGCACGCCGACGGCCGTCACGAGGCGATCCTGCGCACCGCCGGCAACGTGGCGCACGGCAGGATCACCGGACACCCGTTCCTGACGATGGACGGCCAGGCCGTCTTCAAGCTCGCCGTGACAGTGCTCGACGAGGTGGCGCGCGAGACGGTGGCGGCCGCCGGCATGACGGTGGCCGACATCGACTGGCTGATCCCGCACCAAGCGAACGTCCGGATCATCCACGCGACGGGCCGCAAGCTCGGGGTGCCCCCGGAGCGGGTCGTCGTGACCGTCGACCACCATGCCAACACGTCGGCGGCCTCGGTGCCGCTGGCCCTGGACGAAGCCGTGCGCGACGGGCGCATCCGGCCGGGGCAGCGCGTGCTGCTCGAAGGCGTCGGCGGCGGCTTCACCTGGGGTGCCGTTTTCGTTCGGATGTAGCCGGGGATCGTCATGAGTCTCGCATTCGTCTTTCCGGGGCAGGGCTCGCAGGCCGTCGGCATGCTCGACACGCTTGCGGCGCTTCCGGTGGTGGCCGCCCTGATCGGCGAAGCCGACGCCGCGCTCGGCGAGCCGCTGTCGAAGCTGATTGCCGGCGGGCCGGCCGAGTCGCTCGCACTGACCGTCAACACGCAGCCGGCGATGCTGCTGGCCGGGCTGGCGTGCTATCGCGCGTGGCGCGCCGCCGGCGGTCCCGACGCGGCGATGGTCGCCGGGCACAGCGTGGGCGAGTACACGGCGCTGACCGCGGCGGACGCGCTGCGGCCCGCCGACGCATTCAGGCTGGTGCGGCTGCGCGCGCGGGCCATGCAGGAGGCGGTTCCGGTCGGCAGCGGCGCGATGGCCGCCATCCTCGGTCTGGACGACGAGCAGGTGCGCCTCGCGTGCCGCCAGGCAACCGCGTCATTCGCCGGTTCGCCGCCGGCGACGGCCGGCGTCGTGGACGTCGTCGAGCCGGCCAATTTCAACGCGCCCTCGCAGGTCGTCATCGCCGGCAGCGCGCCGGCGGTTGCACGCGCCTGCGATGCCGCGAAGGCGCTGGGCGCAAAGCGCGCGATGCCGCTGGCCGTATCGGCCCCGTTTCACTCGTCGCTGCTCGAACCGGCCGGCCGGCGGCTTGAAGAAGCCTTGCGCACCGTGACGATCGCGACACCGCGCGTGCCGCTGGTGAACAACGTCGACGTCGCCGTGCAGTCCGATCCGGTGGCCATCGCCGATGCGCTGGTGCGCCAGTCCTATGGTGCGGTCCGCTGGGTCGAGGTGATGCACAAGCTGGTCGCGATGGGCGCCACGCACGTGATCGAATTCGGGCCCGGCAAGGTGCTCAGCGGGCTGGCCCGTCGAATCGCCCCCGCGGTTCGGGCCAGCGCGGTGTACGACGCGGCGAGCCTCGAGGCGACCCTGAAGGAGGTTCGATGAACACGCAGGTTGCGGCGTCGGCCGCCAAGCCGCTGGCCGGGCAGGTCGCGCTGGTCACCGGCGCGTCGCGAGGAATCGGCCGGGCCATCGCGCAGGAACTGGCCCGCCAGGGCGCGACCGTCATCGGCACGGCGACCTCCGAGGCCGGCGCCCGCGGCATCGACGAGGCGCTCGCGGCGCTCGGCGTCAAGGGTCGGGGCGCGGTGCTGGACGTCAACGATGCGCCCGGCTGCGAGCGGCTGATCGAGGCGATCGGCAAGGAGTTCGGTGCGCTGTCGATCCTGGTCAACAACGCCGGCGTCACCCGAGACAACCTCGCGATGCGCATGAAGGACGACGAGTGGCAGTCGGTGCTGGACACCAACCTGTCGGCGGTCTTTCGCCTGTCGCGCGCGGTGATGCGCGGCATGATGAAGGCCAAGCAGGGGCGCATCGTCAACGTGACCTCGGTCGTGGGGTCTTCCGGAAATGCCGGCCAGGCGAACTACGCGGCCGCCAAGGCGGGCGTCGCCGGCATGAGCCGGGCGCTGGCGCGCGAGCTGGGCAGCCGCCACATCACGGTCAACTGCGTCGCCCCGGGCTTCATCGACACCGATATGACGCGCAGCCTGAACGAGAGCCAGACCGCCGCGCTGATCCAGCAGATTCCGCTGGGGCGCTTCGGGCAGCCCGAGGACGTGGCCGCGGCCGTCGCATACCTGTGCTCGCCGCAGGCCGCCTACGTCACCGGCGTGACGCTGCACGTCAATGGCGGCATGTACATGGAGTGAGCGGGTTCGGCCATCCGGCCGAACGGCCCCGCCAGGACAAGCTGATACAATTCTGCGCCAGTTTCGTCGGGCCCGCGCGCGCGTTGCCGGGCCTGCCGTGCCACCAAGGAGAGGAACAAGACATGAGTGACATCGAAGCACGGGTCCGCAAGATCGTGGCCGAGCAGCTCGGCGTGAACGAGGCCGAGATCAAGAACGAGTCGTCGTTCGTCGACGACCTGGGGGCCGACTCGCTGGACACCGTCGAGCTCGTGATGGCGCTCGAAGACGAGTTCGAGACCGAGATCCCCGACGAGGAAGCCGAGAAGATCACGACCGTCCAGCAGGCCATCGACTAC
>CAYGZN010000488.1:0-2637 GCA_964354355.1 uncultured Burkholderiaceae bacterium
GTCGCCCCGCTGTCCGCCCCGGACCTGCCGCCTTCGCAGCGGCTGATCGAACCGCGCGCCATGTCGATCGCGGTGTTGCCGCCGCCGTAGACGACCACGCGGCGCCCCAGCATCGGCTGGTCCTCGCCCTCCATCGAGCGCAGCACCGACACCGCATCCAGGATGCGCGACGAGTCCTTGGCCGGGATGAAGGCGCGCTTGGCGATGTGCGCGCCGACCGCCAGGAACGCGGCGTCGTAGCCGCCGTCCTTCATCGTCTGCGCCAGGTCGAACACCTTGGCGCCCAGGCGCACGGTGACGCCCATGTCGACGATGCGCTGCATCTCGCCGTCGAGCACGTCGCGCGGCAGCCGGTACTTGGGGATGCCGAAGCGCATCATGCCGCCCATCAGCGGACCCGCCTCCATCACGGTGACCGCGTGGCCCAGCCGGCGCAGGTGATACGCGGCCGACATGCCCGACGGGCCGGCGCCGACCACCAGCACGTGCTTGCCGGACGGCTCGGCCGGCGGCTCGATGCGCCAGCCGCGCCTCAGGGCTTCGTCGCCCAGGAAGCGCTCGACCGAGTTGATGCCCACCGCTTCGTCCAGCCGGCCGCGATTGCAGACCGACTCGCAGCTGTGATAACAGACCCGCCCCATGATCGCGGGGAACGGGTTGTCGCGCATCAGGTGGCGCCACGCGGCTTCGTAGTTTCCACTCTCGGCGTGGAACAGCCAGCCCTGGATGTCCTCGCCGGCCGGGCACTGCGCATTGCACGGCGGCAGCCGGTCGACGTAGATCGGCCGCTCGGTCCGCCAGCTGCCGGTCTTGTTGGCCAGCGACGAGCCCGGGTCGAGCGTGATCGCGAAGGGCTTTTGCATCGTCATGCGATCGACTCCTCGTCCAGCAGGTGGAATCGGCGGATGTTGCGGTCGGCGTCGGCCTGGATGCGGGCCAGCATCTCCGGGTGCCCCTGGGCGCCGAACAGGTGCGCGAAGCGCTTCTGCGGCCGCAGGTATTCCTCGACCGGCACGCGGTGGCGAATCTTCGTGACGGCGCTCACTTCACCGTGCTCGGCCTCGAACACCGGGAAGATGCCGGTCTCGCGCGCCAGTCGCGCCAGCCGGATCGTGTCGTGGCTGGCCGAGCCCCAGCCCAGCGGGCAGGGCACCAGGATGTGCAGGTAGCGCGCACCGTGCAGGCTCATCGCGTGCTCGACCTTGGCCTCCAGGTCGCGCAGGTCGGCCACCGTGGCGGTGGCCACGTAGGGGATCTCGTGCGCCATCGCGATCAGCGGCAGGTTCTTGCCCTGGCCGAAGGTGGCGCCGGGCTCGGGGCCGACCGCCATCGTGGTGGCGGTGCGTGCGGCCGGCGGCGTGGCCGAGCTGCGCTGCACGCCGGTGTTCATGTAGGCCTCGTTGTCGTAGCAGATGTAGAGCACGTCGTCGTTGCGCTCGAACATGCCCGACAGGCAGCCGAAGCCGATGTCGGTGGTGCCGCCGTCGCCGCCCTGTGCGATGACCCGCACGGCGCTGTGCGCGTGGCCGGCCTTGCGCGCCTTGACCTTCAGCGCTGCGGCGATGCCGGTGCCCACCGCGGCGGCGTTGCCGAACAGCGAGTGGATCCACGGCAGCTGCCACGACGTCTCGGGGTAGGGCGTGGAGAACACCTCGAGGCAACCGGTGGCGTTGGCCGCGATCAGCTGGCCGGCGGTGGCGCGCATCGCGGCATCCACCGCGTAGCGCGCGCCGAGTGCCTCGCCGCAGCCCTGGCAGGCACGGTGGCCCGAGTTCAGCGAGTTGTTGCGCTCGGTGGAGGCCTGCACGCTGCGCTGCTCGGGCGCGAGCAGCCGGTTGCCGACGGTGAAGGTGCCGGTCTGGTAGAACTTGATGGGTTGCGTCATGGCCCTTGCGCCTTCGATGACTAGTGGACCTTCGATGCCACGGCACCGACGTCGCGCAGCAGGTTCTCGGCAATGGGGCCGCTGCGCCGGGTGGCGGCCTCGCGCTGCAGCTGGCGGTTGACGATGCGCCAGTCCAGGTCCATGAAGCTCAGCGACGGCAGCCTGTCGGCGATCGCCTCGCGCAGCGTGCGCGCCAGCGACGCCTTGGTGATCGCGCGACCCCCCAAGCCGGCCACCACCGTGTAGCCGTGCAGGTGCAGCCCGGACAGCGCCAGGCGCACGTCGGTGGACACCACGCCGCCCAGCCCCACCGAGAAGCTCTTCTCCAGCACCACCACCCGCTGGGCCCCCTGCAAGGCTTCGCGCACCGCCGCCAGCGGGAACGGCCGGAACGAGTGGATGCCCAGCACGCCGATCTTCACGCCGTCGGCACGCAGTTCGTCGACCGTGTCCTTCAGCGTGCCCAGCACCGAGCCGAGCGCCACCACGACGGTCTCGGCGTCCTCGGTGCGGTAGCCGCGCACCAGCCCGCCCGAGGAGCGGCCGAAGCGCTCGGCGAACTCGGCCGCGATCTGCGGGATGCGATCGAGCGCCAGCGTCTGCTTGGCGTGCGCCAGGTAGCGCACTTCCATGAAGGCCTCGGGCCCCACCATCGCGCCGATCGACACCGGCTCGGCCGGATCCAGCACCTGGCGCGGTTCGTACGGCGGCAGAAAGGCGTCGACCTCGGCCTGCGCCGGAATGTCCACGCG
>CAYGZN010000489.1:0-2635 GCA_964354355.1 uncultured Burkholderiaceae bacterium
CGAACCGCTCGAAGGGTGTCTCGGGCGCGAAGCCGGCGTGTCCGCCCTCGCTGGACAGCGGCCGCCACCCCGCGGTCGTGCGTGTGGTGGCCGCCACCCCCAGGCCCGTGCCGGGTCCGAGGATCACCCGGTTTCCGTCGCGCGCGGCGCGGGGCGCGCCGATGGCGGTCAGTTCGCCCACCGGCAGTTCGGGCAGCGCCCACGCGAGCGCGGCGAAGTCGTTGAGCACCCTGACGTGCGCGCCGGGCAGCCCGAGCGCCTCGCCGAGCAAGCCTGCATCGATCGCCCATTCGGCATTGGTCATCGCAATGCGCCCGGCGCTGACCCGGCCGGCGGCGGCGATCGCCGCGCCGTCGACGCGCGCCGGCGCGCCCGCCCGATCGGCCAGGTAGGCCAGGCAGGCGTGCGCCAAGCTCGCGTGCGCTGCGCGCTCGAGCCGGACCGGCTCGTTGAGCAATGCCCCGTTGCGTGCCAGCGCGAACCGCGCGAAGGTGCCGCCGATGTCGGCGACCAGCAGCGTCGGGTGCGCGCGCTGGCCGGCATCCGCGGGAAGTGCAGCCCGGGCCGTCATGTCGGGACGTTCAGCCGGCCAGGCCGGCCGGGTCGGGTTGCAGCAGCTGCAGCACGCGCCGCGCGTCGTTGTCGAACGCGAGCGCATCGGCCATTGCGCGCAGCAGCGACTCGCTGCCGCCGGGCGAGGCCAGGTGCAGGTCGCCGGCGCCGGCGATGCGCGGGCCTACGCTGACGGTCGTGCCGCCGTGGCGCCGGATCGCCTCGAACATGTCCAGGTCGGTGATGTCGTCGCCGAACGCGATCGGCCACGTGCCGGCGAACGGCGCGTCGGCCATCAGCAGGTCCACGCCGCGCGCCTTGCTGGCGTCGGCCGGCTTCAGTTCGAGCACCTGGCGCCCGCGCAGCACCGTCCAGCCGGGGGCGTGCCGGGCGCAGGTCTCGAGCAGGTCGCGGCGCAGCGCCTGCATGGCCGGCGCGGCCAGCCGATGGTGGACCGCGAGCGCGAAGTCCTTGCGCTCGACGAACGCCGCGCCGTGTTCGTCGACGACCCGCGCGACCGCCTCGCCCAGGCTCGCCGGCACCGGGGCCGCTGCCATGCGCTCGATGCGTTCGCCCGGGTGCAGCCGCAGCTCGACGCCGTGCTGGCCGACCGCCGTGCCCCGGAACGGCGTGAACAGCCGGTCCAGCGACGCGATCGAGCGCCCGCTGACCAGCGCCAGCGCCGCGCCCAGCGAGCGGTGCAGGCCCTCGAGCAGCGCGACCAGCCGGTGCCCGACGACGACCGCGTCGGGATGCTGGGCGAACTCGAGAAGCGTACCGTCGACGTCGAGGAACAGTGAGATCGGGCGACTGATGATCGGACCCCGCAGGGTGTGAGGCATGACGGCCTATTGTACGGCCGGCGCGTCGCCCGGTCCCGAGCGCTCGGGCGGCGCTGCCGTGGACACCGTCGATCCCTGCTCGGCGGGCTGCAGGTGCACGCGGCGCCGGTGGAAGGCCGCGACCGAGGGGTCGTGCGCGATGCTGACGATCGCACACCGCGGCAGGCGCTGCAGCAGCAGCGCATACAGCGCGTTGCTGGTGGGTTCGTCCAGCGCCGCGGTCGCCTCGTCCAGGAACAACCACTCGGGCTGGTTCAGCAGCGCCCGCGCGAACGCCAGGCGCTGCTGCTCGCCGGGCGACAGGCGGCGGTCCCACGCGCCGTCCTCGTCCAGCCGGTCGGCCAGCTGCGGCAGCCGGCAATCGACCAGCGCCTGCCGGATCGCGGAATCGTCGAACTGCCCGGGCGCAGCCGGATAGCAGACCGTGTCGCGCAGCCGGCCGATCGGCAGGTAGGGCTTCTGCGGCAGGAACAGCACGCCGTCACGGGGCCGCTCGACGCGACCGCTGCCGAACGGCCAGATCCCGGCCAGCGCGCGAAACAGTGTGCTCTTGCCGCTGCCCGACGGGCCGGTGACGAGCAGCCGGTCGCCTGCGTGCACGCGCAGCGCGTCGGCGGACACGATCGGGGCGCCCGCGGGCGTGGTCAGCCGCACGCCCAGCAGCGCCGGCGATTCGCCCTCGACCTGGCTCAGTCGCGCAACCGGCGACGCGGGGCCGGCGGCCAGGGCGTCCTCGAAGGTCAGCAGGCGATCGCTCGTCGCCTTCCAGGTGGCGAGGCTCGCATAGGCGTTGACGAACCACGACAGCGAGCTCTGCACCTGTCCGAACGCGTTGGCGATCTGCATCACGTCGCCCAGCTTCAGCGGCCCGTTGAAGTAGCGCGGCGCGGCGACCACGAACGGGAAGATCACCGCCAGCTGCCCGTAGAAGCTCTGCGCCCAGATCAGGCGCTTCTGCGCGCGGACCAGCGCCAGGTAGTTGCCCACCACGCGCGCGAACCGGGCGCCGAGGCCCTCACGCTCCTGGCGCTCGCCGCGGTACATCGCCACGCTCTCGGCGTACTCGCGCACGCGGATCAGGCCGTAGCGGAAGTCGGCCTCGAAGCGCTGCTGGGCGAAGTTCAGCGCGATCAGCGGCCGCCCGATCAGGTAGGAGATCGCGCTGCCCGCCAGGGCGTACAGCACCGCGACCCAGACCATATAGCCGGGGATCGTGACCGAGGATCCGGCCAGCGTCAGCG
>CAYGZN010000490.1:0-2635 GCA_964354355.1 uncultured Burkholderiaceae bacterium
GACGCGGCCGCCTTCGTCGCCCGGCTGCGCTGAGGCACGCGCGTGACCGACGCGGTCCGCTCGCCGGCCAAGGTCACCGTCACGTCGCACGCGGCGGTCGCAGCCGCGGCCGACGCCGCGGTCCCGGTCGTCGTCGTGGGCGCCGGCGCCTGCGGGCTGACCGCCGCGCTGGCGCTGCGCGACGCGGGCGTCGAGTGCGTGCTGCTCGAGCGCGACCGCTCGCCGTCGGGCTCGACCGCGCTGTCCTCGGGGTTCGTCCCGGCCGCCGGCACGCGGGTGCAGCGCGCAGCCGGCGTCGACGACTCCCCCGCGCGGTTTGCCCTCGACATCCAGCACAAGGCGCACGGCCAGGCCGCAGCCCATCTGGTCGAGGCCTATGCGTGCGCCGCGGGCGCCGCGCTGGACTGGCTGGGCGAGCGCCACGGCATCGCGTTCGAGTTGCTGCAGGGGTTCCTGTACCCGGGGCACTCGGCGCTGCGCATGCACGCGGTGCCCGAGCGCACGGGCGCGGCGCTGGTGGCCCGGCTCGAGCGGGCGGCCCGCTCGGCCGGTGCGACGCTGCTGGGCGGCGCGACGGCTCGCGAGTTGCTGGTCGAACCCGGCGGCCGCGTGCTCGGCGTCGCCTTCGTGCGCCCCGACGGGCGTCGCGAGACGCTGGCCTGCCGCGTGCTGCTGCTGGCCTGCAACGGGTTCGGCGGCAATCCGGCGCGGGTCGGGCGCTGGCTGCCGGCGATGCGCAATGCGGTGTTCGCCGGGCACTCCGGCAACGACGGCACCGCGCTCGACTGGGGCGAAGCGCTGGGCGCGGCGACCGCCGACCTCGGCGCCTGCCAGGGACACGGATCGTGGGCCGTGCCGCACGGGGTGCTGGTGTCGTGGGCGCTGATGGTCGAGGGCGGCGTGCAGGTCAACCGCCACGGCGAGCGTTTCCACGACGAGTCGCAGGGCTATTCCGAGGCGGCGGTTGCGGTGCTGGGGCAGCCGGGGGGGCTCGCGTGGGATGTGTTCGATGCGCCGCTGCTCGAGCTCGGCATGACGCTGCCGGACTTTCGCGAGGCGCGGGCGGCCGGGGCCGTGCGCACGGCCGACGACCCGCGCGCGCTGTCGGCGCTGATCGGCTGCGCGCAGCCGGCGCTCGAGGCGACGCTGCTCGAGATCGGGCAGCGCGCGGCTGATGGCCGTGTCGACCGCTTCGGGCGTGTGTTTCGCCGCGCGTTGCGGCCGCCGCTGCACGCCGTGCAGGTCACTGGCGCGCTGTTCCACACCCAGGGCGGACTCGCGGTGGACGCGGCGTGCCGGGTGCTGCGCGTCGGCGGGGCACCACTGCCCAACCTGCTGGCCGCGGGCGGCGCGGCACGGGGCGTGTCCGGCGGTTCGATCGACGGCTACCTGTCGGGCAACGGCCTGCTCAGTGCGATCGCCGGCGGCCGTATCGCGGCCGGCACGGCCGTGGGACTGCTCGGCTGAGCACGGCGGGTCGGTTCGCCCGAGTGCGGTAGGTCTGCGCGCGCGAGCGCCGCGCCTCTGCCGGGCCGTGCGTGGGCGGTCAGTCGACCTTGGCGCCGGACCGCCTGACCAGCTCGGCCCAGCGCACCGCGTCCTTGCGGATCAGCGCGTTGACGTCGCCGACCGACATCGGGTTGGCCTCGACGCCGACCTGGGCGAGCTGGTCGCGGAACTCGGGCGTGGCCAGTGCCTTGTTCAGCTCGGCGTTCAGGCGCCCGACGATTTCGCCGGGCGTGCCTGCGGGGGCCGCGATCGTCTGCCAGGCCTGCAGGTCGATCGCAGGGTCGAATTCAGTCATGGCCGGCACGTCGGGCAGCAACGGCGAGCGGCGGGTGCCCGTGACGGCGATCGGCTTGACGCGACCGGCGCGGATCTGCGGCAGCACGATCGCGCCGTCGATGAACATGAAGTCGATGCGCCCGCTCATCACGTCGGCCAGCGCCTGCACGCTGCCGTTGTACGGGATGTGCGTGGCGAACACGCGGTGCTGCGTCTTGATCAGTTCCATCACCAGGTGATGGACCGTGCCGTTGCCCGGCGACGCGAAGTTGTAGCGCCCCGGCCTGGCGCGCATCGCCTCGACCAGCTCGCTGACGCTGGTGGCCGGAAAGTCGGGCCGCGTCACCAGGAACAGCGTGACGTTGCCGATCATGCCCACGCCCAGCAGGTCCGACGGCTGGATCAGCGGGTTCTTGAACAGTGCGGGCGCGATGCCCAGCGTGGTGCTGGTCGCCACCATCAGCGTGTAGCCGTCGGGCGCGGCCCGGGCCACCTGCTGCGCAGCCAGCATCGTGCCCGCGCCGGGGCGGTTCTCCACGACCACCGACTGGTTCAGCGCGATCCGGAAGCGTTCGGCGACCGCCCGACCGAGGTTGTCGGTCAGCGCGCCGGGCGGGAACGGCACGATGAGCTTGATCGGACGGTCGGGATAGGCAGCCTGCGCGAGGGCCGGGCGTGCCGCGCCGATCGCGATGGCCGCGGGCACGCCGGCGAGCGCGGCGAGCAGGCTGCGCCGCGCGTGTCGCCGCCTGCGACCGGCGTCGGACTCAGCCGCGTGCACGCTCAGTCACGCTCGAATTCGCGGATCGGGCGCTTGCCCGGTGGCGCCACGCGCACACCCTTGCCGTCG
>CAYGZN010000491.1:0-2628 GCA_964354355.1 uncultured Burkholderiaceae bacterium
CCGAGGAGACGATGCGCAAGGTCGACTCCGAGATCCGCCGCATCATCGACGAGCAGTACGGCGTCGCGCGCAAGATCATCGAAGACAACCGCGTGCAGATCGAGGCGATGACCAAGGCGCTGCTCGAGTGGGAAACGATCGACGCCGAGCAGATCGAGGACATCGTCGCCGGCCGTCCGCCGCGGCCCCCGAAGGACCGCAGCAGCCCGTCGGGCGGCGGCACGCCGCCGTCGTCGCCGACGCCGAACGTGGCACCGGCCGCACCGGCGGCACCGGCCGCCCACTGAGGCGGGGCGCCTGGGCACGCCCGTGGTCGGGGCGGGGCCGGCGCCCGGGTTGCACGGGGTTGCCGCGCTGCGCTGCGGCCGCTTCGAACTGCCGCTCACCCGGCCCCTGCTGATGGGCGTGCTCAACGTGACGCCCGACTCGTTCTCGGACGGTGGACGCTTCCTCGACCCGCAGGCTGCGATCGCCTACGGGCGCGAGCTGCTTGCGCAGGGGGCCGACATCGTGGACGTCGGCGCCGAGTCGACGCGACCCGGTGCGTTGCCCGTCTCGGAGGCCGACGAGATCGACCGGCTCGCGCCGGTGGTGCAGGCGCTGGTGCGCGACGGGCATCCGGTATCGGTCGACACGCGCCGTCCGGCGGTGATGCGCCGCGTGCTGGAGTGGGGCGCCGACATGATCAACGATGTCGGCGGATTCGGCTCCGACGAGGCCGTACGCGCCGTGCGCGGCGGCGATGCCGCGTGTTGCGTGATGCACATGCGCGGCGATCCGCTGACGATGCAGCAGGCCCCCGTCTATCGGGACGTGGTCGGCGAGGTGCGGGCCGTCCTTCAGAGTCGGGTGCAAGCGCTGCTCGAGGCGGGTGTCGATCGTGCGCGCATCGTCGTGGACCCGGGCATCGGTTTCGGCAAGACGCTGTCGCACAACCTGCAGCTGCTGGCTGCGCTGCCGGTGCTGGCGGCCGACGGCTACCCGGTGCTGGTGGGCGTTTCGCGCAAGTCGATGATCGGCGCGCTGACCGGTCGAGGCCCGCACGAGCGGCTGGCGGGAAGCCTGGCGGCGATGCTCGCTGCGGTTGCGCGCGGCGCGCGGATCGTACGCGTGCACGACGTGGCCGCCAGCCGGGATGCGCTGACGGTCTGGGAATCCATAGGGAGAACGCAGTCATGGGACGCAAGTACTTCGGCACCGACGGTGTGAGGGGCCGCGTCGGCGAACCGCCGATCACACCCGAGTTCGTGATGCGTCTCGGCTACGCGGCCGGGCGCGTGCTGGCCACCGGGTCCGGTGGCGGCCAGCGCCCGGCGGTGCTGATCGGAAAGGACACACGCATCTCCGGCTATCTGCTCGAGGCCGCGCTCGAGGCCGGCTTCTCGGCCGCGGGCGTCGACGTGCTGCTTTCGGGTCCGCTGCCGACGCCGGCCGTGGCCTACCTGACGCGCGCGCTACGACTGTCCGCCGGGGTGGTGATCAGCGCGTCGCACAACCCCTACGACGACAACGGCATCAAGTTCTTCTCGGCGCACGGCAACAAGCTGCCCGACGAGACCGAACTGCGCATCGAGGCGGCGCTCGAGTCGCCGATGGGCTGCGTGCGCTCGGAACTGCTGGGGCGCGCGCGTCGCATCGAGGACGCCGCCGGGCGTTACATCGAGTTCTGCAAGAGCACGTTTCCCGGCGCGCTCGACCTGCGCGGCATGAAGCTGGTGGTCGACTGCGCGCACGGCGCCGCGTACCACACCGCGCCGCACGTGTTCCACGAGCTGGGCGCCGAAGTGGTGTCGATCGGCGTCTCGCCCAACGGCCTGAACATCAACGACCACGTCGGGGCCACGCATCCCGAAGCGCTGAGCCGCGCGGTGATCGAGCACGGCGCCGACCTGGGAATCGCCGTGGACGGCGACGCCGACCGGCTGATGATGTGCGACGCCACAGGCCGGCTGTTCAACGGCGACGAGCTGCTGTACGTGATCGTCAAGGAGCGCACCCGGCAGCACCAGGTGGCCGGCGCCGTCGGCACGCTGATGTCCAACATCGGCCTTCAGCTCGCGTTCGACCGGCTGGGGGTGGGCTTTGCGCGCGCCAAGGTCGGCGACCGCTACGTGCTGGAGACGATGCAGGAGAAGGGCTGGCTGTTTGGCGGCGAGAGCTCGGGCCACCTGTTGTGCCTGGACTGCCACACGACCGGGGACGCCACGATCAGTGCGCTGCAGGTGCTGACCGCGGTCAAGCGCAGCGGCCACACGCTGGCCGAGCTGACCGGGGACCTGACGATGTACCCGCAGAAGCTCATCAACGTGCGGATCGCCAAGGGCTTCGACTGGCAGTCGCACGCCGGACTGAAGCAGGCCTGCGCGCAGGTCGAGGGCGAACTGGGCCGCGACGGCCGCATCCTGATCCGCCCGTCGGGCACCGAGCCGCTGCTGCGCGTGATGGTCGAGGCGAAGAACGACGCGATCGCCGAGCGGCTCGCGCGAAGACTGGCGGATTCGGTCGCGGCCTGAGCGGCCCGCGATCAGATGTTGGGGGTCGCCAGATAGGCCGACAGGTCGCGCATGTCCTGGCCGGTGAGCTTGCCGGTGAGCGCACCCATGCCGCCGCGGTTGTTCTGGATCGCAC
>CAYGZN010000492.1:0-2627 GCA_964354355.1 uncultured Burkholderiaceae bacterium
ACAGCCGGCCGATCGCGCGAAAAACCTCCTGCATCGCCGGTGCCTGGCCCAGCATCTCCGGGTTCTCCGAGACGACGTCCTCGGCCGCGGCCTCGCGCTCGCTCTCCTCGACCGCCCGCCGGATCAGCTCGATCGCCTTGGGCAGGTCGAACGGCTTGGGCAGGTACTCGAACGCCCCGCCCTGGAACGACGACACCGCGCTGTCCAGGTCCGAGAACGCGGTCATGATGATCACCGGCATGCCGGGCCGGCGCTGCTTGACCTTCTGCAGCAGCTCGATGCCCGAGTCACCCGGCATGCGGATGTCGGACACCAGCACCTGCGGCGAGTCGCCCTCGAGGGCGCTCAGGCATTCGCTGGCGCTGCCGAACGCCTTGACGTCGAAGCCTTCGCGCGACAGCGCCCGCTCGAGCACCCACCGAATCGACTGGTCATCGTCGACGATCCACACTGCATTCATGCGCGCTGTTTCCCCTGGCTGCGCCTGCGCCGGCCGCCCGCGAGAGACCGGATCAGGGCAGCGGCAGCAGTATCCGGAAATCGGTCCGGCCCGCTCGACTGTCGCACTCGATCAGGCCCCCGTGCTGCTGCACGAAGGTCTGGGCCAGCGTCAGCCCCAGGCCGCTTCCGCCCTCGCGACCCGAAACCAGCGGGAAGAAGATCCGATCGCGGATCTCTTCCGGCACGCCCGGGCCGTCGTCGATCACATGCAAGTCCAATGCCAGGCGATAGCGCACCTTGTCGATCGTGACCGAACGCGCGATCCGGGTCGTCAGCCAGAGGGTGCCCTCGCCCTTCATCGCCTGGGCGGCGTTGCGCACCAGATTGAGCACCGCCTGGATCAGCTGCTCCTTGTCGCCGCGGAAATCGGGCAGGCTGGCGTCGTAGTCGCGTTCGATCGCCAGGCCGCGCGGGTACTCGGCCAGCACCACCGAGCGCACCCGCTCGAGCACCTCGTGGATGTTGACGTCGCCCACCAGCCGCGGGTGGCGGTGCGGCGCCAGCAGCCGGTCGACCAGCGTCTGCAGCCGGTCGGCCTCCTTGATGATCACCTGCGTGTACTCGCGCAGGCTGGTGCCGCTGACCTCGGTCTCGAGCAGCTGGGCGGCGCCGCGAATGCCGCCGAGCGGGTTCTTGATCTCGTGCGCCAGGTTGCGCACGAGCTCCCGGTTGGCGCGCGCCGAGTCGAGCATCCGCGCCTCCCGGTCGATCCGGATGCGCTGGTCGATCTCGCGGAACTCCAGCAGCAGCGCGCCCAGGTCGCTCTCGAGCACGACCGCGACGCAGTGCACCGCCAGGGGCTCGCGCCCGGCCCGCTCCAGCGTGATGTCCTGGCGCTTCTGGCCGAAGCGGTTGTTGCAGGCTTCGGCCAGAAGCCCGTCGATGATGTAGCCGTTGACGAACTGGCGCGCAAAGGGCTGGCCCTCGACGGACCGCCACGGCAGCCCGAACAGCTGCTCGCCCGCCTGGTTCATGAAGACCGTACGCCCCTCGGCGTCGAGCAGCACCGCCGAGCACGCAAGCAGATCGAGACCCGCGAGCCGGGACGCCGGAGCCCGGCGGCGGTCGCGCCCGGACGGCGGTTGCCGCGACGCCGGCGCCGCGGCGCCGCGCGCCCCGGCCGGATCAGTCACGGACGCTGCCGATCTCCCGACGCAGCGACGCCACCGTGCTTTCGGATCGGGCGATCTCGTCCTTGAGGCGCTCCACGCGGTCGAGATAACGCTGGAAGTTGCGCTCGTCGCCGCGGCGCTCGGGCTCGCCGCCGTTGTACTCGCGCCGCAGGTCGGCGAGCTTGCCCTCCTCCTTGCGCAGTTCGTCCTCGAGAATGCGGCGGCGGTCGTTGTCGCGCGACTTCTGCGCACCGGGCTCCACGCGCGGGAAACCCGCCGGCGCCACGCCCGCCCCGCCCTGGCCGCCCGACGGCGCGGCGCTGCCGCGCTGGCCGCCCGGCGGCAGTTTCGGCGCCGGGATCGTCGTGACGCTGGGCAGGTCGACCGGCCGGCAGCTCTTGTCCTTGCTGCTGGCCGGCGAGTTGCTGTACTCCACGACCCCGTTGGCGTTCTCGCAGCGGTAGATCTGCGCGGCCGCCGCCAGCGGCGCCCCGAGCAGCAAGGCGGCGACTGCGGCGCGCGACCACCGCGAACGGAAAGACGACCGGGATTCCATCGACCCAGTTTAAAACAAAAAAGGGACGGAAGATCCGTCCCTTCGTCGGGTCGGGCACGCCGGCGCGCCCGACCGCCGGTCTAGTCCGTCAGCACGAGTAGTACATGTCGAACTCGACCGGGTGGGTGGTCATCCGGAACCGGGTGACCTCGTCCATCTTCAGCGCCATGTACGCGTCGATCATCGCGTCGCTGAACACGCCCCCGCGGGTCAGGAACTCGCGGTCGCGGTCCAGGTAGTCGAGCGCCTGGTCGAGCGAGCTGCACACGGTCGGGATCTTCGCGTCCTCTTCGGGCGGCAGATCGTACAGGTTCTTGTCCGCCGCCTCCCCCGGGTGGATCTTGTTCTGGACGCCGGCCAGCCCGGCCATCAGCATCGCGGCGAACGCCAGGTACGGATTGGCGGTCGGATCCGAGAAGCGGACCTCGATACGGCGACCCTTCGGATTGCTGACGTAC
>CAYGZN010000493.1:0-2621 GCA_964354355.1 uncultured Burkholderiaceae bacterium
GGGAGCCGCGCCTATACTCTTCCCGTCACCCGGAGCCTCTTTCCGCCCCCCCAAGCGAACGATACATGGAGCCCCGCATGCCGGAACCCGCCGTCACCGTGCACCTGGAGCGACGCGGCGCGATCGCGCTGGTCACCCTCGACAACGTCGCCCGCCGCAACGCCCTGTCGCCCCCGGTGCGCGACGGGCTGCTGGCGTCGCTTCGCGCTGCCGTCGACGATCCGGATGTGCGGGCGATCGTGCTGACGGGCGCCGGCGGGCACTTCTGCGCGGGCGGCGACATCTCCAACATGGGCTCGGCGCCCCCGTTTCCGGCCAACCGCCGGCGCTTCGCCGCGCTGCATGAGGTCGTGCGTCTGATGGTGTCGGGCCCCAAGCCGGTGGTCGCCGCCGTCGAAGGGGTGGCGTTCGGCGCCGGTTTCTCGCTGGCGCTCGCGGCCGACACGATCATCGCGTCGTCGCAGGCGCGGTTTTGTGCATCGTTCGGCCGGATCAACCTGCTGGCCGACTGCGGGATGCTGTGGACGCTGCCGCAGCGGGTCGGCATGCATCCGGCGCGCCGCTTGATCAGCCAGTCGGTCGAGCTCGACGCGTCCGAGGCCGCGCGCTTGGGCGTCGTCGACGAGGTCGTCGAGGCAGGGCAGGCCCAGGCCCGGGCGCTCCAGGAAGCCGCCAGGCTGTCCGAGCTGGCGCCGGGGGCCTATGCGGTGACCAAAGCGGTGTTCGCCGATGGCAGCCTGGGCTCGCTCGAAGGTGCGCTGCGGGCGGAGCTGGATCACCAGTCGACGCTGCGCACGACCGAAGACCACCGCAACGCGATTCAGGCGTTCCTAGAGAAGCGCAAGATCGTGTTCTCTGGAAAATGATTGAAAAACAGTGTCTTACAAAGTTGTATTAATGTAAATTCCGGGACGTCCCGGCGCCCCGTGGCGATTCGCGGGCACGTCTGCCGGCACATGTACCGATCAGGCTGAGGCCCTGGCGTCGCTTCCCGATCGCCGAAGCACCCTGCCGGGACGCTCGCCGGTGGCCTTCCCGTCGGCCCAGACCGGCGCGCCGTTGACGAGGACCAGCTCGATGCCTGTCGATGCCGAGATCGGTTTCTCGAAGGTGGCCGTGTCGGCGACCGTGAGCGGGTCGAACACGCACAGGTCGGCGAAGCAGCCTTCCTGCACCAGCCCGCGCCCGGCGAGCCTGAAGTTGCGCGCCGACAGTCCCGTCATCCGGTGCACCGCGTCTTCGAGCGGGAACAGTTTCAGCTCGCGGCTGTAACGCCCGAGCACCCGCGGGAAGGTCCCCCACAGGCGGGGGTGGGGGTGCGTGTCGAACGGAATCCCGTCCGAGCCGATCATCGCGGCAGGGTGCTTCATCGCCTGCTGCACGTCGGCCTCGTCCATCATGAAGTAGATCGCGCCAGCCGGCTGGAGGCGGTCGGCGGCTTCCTCGGGTGAGACCCCCCATTCCCCGGCCAGTTCCCGAAGGTCCCGCCCGGCTACGCCCGGGACGGCGTCCGACCAGGTGACCAGCACCTTTTCCGCCCGGGCCAGCATTTCCTTGCGCAGGATGGTGGAGCCTGCGACGTACGGGTAGACGTCGAAAGCGATTTCCTGGCTGCGCCGGGCCGCGTCGAAGCGGGGCAACGTCTCGCGCATCCGGCCGAAGTTGGCGCGACCCTGGCACTTGTGATGCGAGACCACGACCCGGGCGCCCGCGCGCCGGCCGATTTCGAAGGTCTCGTCCATTGCGGGCAGGATCTGGTCGCCCTCGTCGCGCATGTGCGCGGTGTACACGCCGCCGAATCGACCGAGCGGCTCGGCCACGCGCGCCACCTCGTCGAGCGTGGCCGCGGCCGCGGGCGGGTAGAAGAGCCCGCTGGACAGGCCGATCGCGCCCTGGCGCAGGCAGCGTTCCAGCAGCTCGCGCATCCGCGCGATCTCGTCGTCGCGCGCCGGGCGCTCCAGGTCCTCGCCCATCACGGACAGGCGCAGCGTCGAGTGGCCGATCAGGAAGGCGCCGTTCAGCGCCGGCGCCGCCGCCTCGACCTTGGCCGCGAAGCCGGCGAAGTCGGCTGCGGCGTGGCTGCGGTCCTTGACGATCAGGGCCAGCACCGCGGGCAGCTCCGGTCGGGTGATCGGCGCCGCGCTGACGCCGCAGTTGCCGCAGACGACCGTCGTCACGCCCTGGCTCGCCTTCATCGCCATCGTCGGATTGGCGATCAGCGCGGTGTCGTCGTGGGTGTGCACGTCGATGAATCCCGGACTGACGATCCGGCCGGTCGCGTCGAACTCGCGCCGCCCGGCCAGCGGCATCGGGGCCGCGCCGTTGCTGCGCCGCACGATGGTGACGATGCGATCCCCGTCGATGCCGACGTCGGCCGCGTAGCGGGGCGCTCCGGTGCCGTCGACGACTTCGCCGTTGCGGATCACCACGTCCATGGTTCTTTGCATTGCACCCTCCCTGGCGAGGCTCTGATGGTAGTCGAAGGGAGCACGCCGGAAGCGGCGAGCACGCGACTTCCGGAATCGCCACGCCGCGGAATCGCAGCGCCACGGTTGACATCGCTCACGCGACGGGGCGATTCTGTTGCCTAGGCAATCAATGCGCAGGCAAGCCTCGTGGCG
>CAYGZN010000494.1:0-2616 GCA_964354355.1 uncultured Burkholderiaceae bacterium
GGTGGAACTGCACGCCCTCGATCGCAAACGTGCGGTGGCGCAGGCCCATGATCTCGCCGTCGGAGCTGCTGGCGGTGACTTCCAGGCAGTCGGGCAGCGTCGCGCGTTCGACGACCAGCGAATGGTACCGGACGACCTCGAAGCGCCGCGGCAGGCCGCGGAAAACTCCTTCGCCCGTGGTCTCGACCACGTCGGTCTTGCCGTGCATGACCCGGCCGGCGCGCACGACACGCCCCCCGAAGGCCTGGCCGATCGCCTGGTGGCCCAGGCACACGCCCAGCATCGGCAGCCGGCCCGCGAAGTGGCGCAGCACGTCCAGTGACACCCCGGCTTCGGTCGGCGTGCAGGGACCCGGGGAGATGACGATGCGCGCCGGCCCGAGCGCCTCGATGTCGGCAACGCCCAGCGCATCGTTGCGCACCGTCTTCACCTGCTGGCCCAACTCGCCGAAGTACTGGACCAGGTTGTAGGTAAACGAGTCGTAGTTGTCGATCATCAGCAGCATACTGTGCCCATCTGTTTGATTTTCAAGCGACTTTCGCCGCTCGCTCGCCGTGGGTTCCCGCATTCGCACCCGCTTGCTGCTCGGGTACCCCGGTGGCGGGGCGCGGTACGTGCGCCAGACAGACGCGGGCGCTCGCGGTAGGGTGAGGTCAGGCGGCAGGCGTGCGCCAGCGCCCGCAGCGCAGCGTCGTCGGGCGGACAGGATCTGCTTTCACACCTCGATTATCGGTGGGGAGCATTCGGCACGCAAATCGGGGCGACGCGAAGCGCACCGACCGATTGCTACACTGCGCCCGACACGGGCCGCGGCGGGCCGCTGCGCCCTGGCCCTCGATGCCTGCGCGGCCGCGGGCCGTCGATCCGCATCGACGGCCTCGATTCGAGGCCTGCAGGCTGGCGGCGCGGTCGTGCGAAGGACACTCGTGGGTTCCTGCTGCGTGTTTGGCGAATTCGAGGTTCGTCCCGACGAGCGGCGTCTGCTGCATCGGGGCAGCCCGGTGCCGCTCGGCGCCCGGGCCTTCGACGTGCTGATGCTGCTCGTCGAACATCGCGACCGCGTCGTCGCCAAGTCCGAGATTCTCGATCGGGTCTGGCCCGACACGGTCGTCGAGGAAGGCAATCTCACCGTGCATGTCTCGGCGCTGCGCAAGGTGCTCGGCGGTTCGGCGGGCGACGCCCGATCGACCGTCCATCGCGGTGCTGGCCTTCGCAAACATGAGCGGCGACCCGGAGCAGGACTACTTCGCCGATGGTCTGGTGGAAGACGTCATCACGACGCTTTCCAAGATCTCCGACCTCGTGGTGATTGCGCGGAATTCGACCTTCGCCTACAAGGGCCGTGCCGTCGACGTGCGCCAGGTGGCGCGGGACCTGGGCGTTCGACACGTGCTGGAGGGCAGCGTGCGCAAGAGCGCCGACCGCATCCGGATCACCGCGCAGCTGATCGACGCGGCCAGCGGCGCGCACGTGTGGGCCGAGCGCTATGACCGCGCGCTCGAGGACATCTTCGCCGTCCAGGACGAGATCACGCTGGTGCTGGCCACCGAGATGCAGGTCAGGCTGACCGAGGGTGAGCAGGCGCGGCTGCGCTACACGACGACGACCAACGTCGCAGCCTGGAGTCAATGGGTGCAAGGGTTGTCGCACTATCACCGCGGCGCCCTGCGCCCCGAAGGCCTGGATCGCGCGCTCAAGTGCTGGCAGCAGGCCAGCGCGCTCGATCCGGATTCGGCGTCACTGACTGCCATGCTGGGTTTGCTGCACTATCTGGACGCGCGCTTCGGGTTCTGGGACGACCGCGCGACTGCGCTGCGAAAAGGCGGTGCCCACGTCGAGAGGGCCCTGTCACTGGACCCGGAGAATTCCGACGCTCACATGACCCGCAGCCTGCTGCTGTTGCTGCAGCGGCGCCACCAGGAAGCCGTGCTCGCAGCCCGAAACGCCATTCGCTGCGGCCCGAGTTCAGCCGACAACGCGTCGTTTGCTTCCTTCGTGTTTGCCAATGCCGGCCTTGCGCAGGAGGCGGTCGCGGAAATCGAGCGGGCCATGAAGCTCTGCCCGATATGCCCGCCGTTCTACCTCGGCCACCTGGGCCACGCGTACCGGCTCGCGGGTCGCCGCGAACAGGCCGTCGCCGCCTTCGAGGCCTATCAGAACCTGAGCCCCGGTCGGGGCGTCACCGACCTGGTCATCCTCCACGAGCAGTTGGGGCGGCTGGACACAGCGAAGGCCTGGGCCGCACGCCTGCTGCTCGCCGACCCGACATTCACGGTCGGCGCATGGGTCGACACCCGGTTTCGCAACGATACGGCCAGCCTCGCGGCCGACGCGGCCTCGCTGCGCGCCGCCGGTCTTCCAGGCTGACGCGCCGGCCGCCTGGCCGGCGAACGCGCCCCGCGGCACGCCCACAAGATGGGGCCATCGTGCGTCGATCGGGCCGCGACGCGGCCGGCCAAGCCGCCGCTTACGAAGGCTTTGCATCGCTTTGGACCGCTAAGGGACGCCGCCGCGGGGGCCGCCGACACTGTCTGCACGCGTCGCCGACCCCGGCGGTGTGCGACGCGGCAGCAAGCGCTGCCGCCCCTTCGGCCCAGCCCAGGAGCACCCATGTCC
>CAYGZN010000495.1:0-2613 GCA_964354355.1 uncultured Burkholderiaceae bacterium
CGGTACGCCGCCATCAGGCCGGGCACGCCCAGCATCGAGTCGGGCCGGAACGCCAGCGGGTCCAGGAACACGTCGTCCACGCGACGGTAGATCACGTCCACCTGCCGGGGGCCCCCGGTGGTGCGCATGAACACGCAGGCATCCTTGACGAAGAGGTCCTGACCCTCGACCAGCTCGACGCCCATCTGCTGCGCCAGGAAGGTGTGCTCGAAGTACGCGCTGTTGAAGCGGCCCGGCGTGAGCAGCACCACGGTCGGATTGTCGACCTCGGTCGCCGCGCGCAGCGTCTGCAGCAGCAGCGCGGGGTAGTGCTCGACCGGTCGGACCTGATAGCGCCGGAACAGGTCCGGGAACAGCCGCATCATCATCTTGCGGTTGCTCAGCATGTAGGACACGCCCGAGGGAACGCGCAGGTTGTCCTCGAGCACGTAGTAGGTGCCGTCGCTGTGCCGCACGATGTCGACGCCGACGATGTGCGCGTACACGTCGCGCGGCACCCGGGTGCCGATCATCGCCACCGCGTACTGCTCGTTCGTGACGATCTGGTCCTCGGGGATCAGCCCGGCCTTCAGGATCTCCTGGCCGTGGTAGATGTCGGCCAGGAAGCGGTTGATCGCCGTGACCCGCTGCACCAGGCCGCGCTCGAGCCGCTCCCACTCGTCGGCGGGAATGATCCGCGGCACGACGTCGGACGGGATCAGCCGCTCGGTGCCGCCCTCCTCGCCGTAGACCGAGAAGGTGATCCCGATCCGGCGAAAGATCAGGTCGGCCTCGGCACGCTTGCCGGCCATGGCGTCGGGCGGCATGGCGCCCAGCCAGTCCGAATAGGGCCGGTAGTGCGCGCGCGCCGCCTGCTGCGCGTCGAGCATCTCGTCGTAGACCCCCGGCAGCGGCGGCAGGGGCACCATGCCTGTGTGGCTCATTGCAGCGGATCTAGCAATAACCGTGCCGCCGCCATCACCCGGTCACGGGCGCCGGTGCGGGCAGTCGGTCTTCGTGCAGTTGGCGTAGAGCGCCAGCGCGTGGTCCTGCAGCGCGAATCCGCGGTCGCGGGCGATCCGGTGCTGGCGCTTCTCGATCTCGTCGTCGTAGAACTCCTCGACCCGACCGCACTGCAGGCAGACCAGGTGGTCGTGGTGCGAGCCTTCGTTGAGCTCGAAAACGGCCTTGCCGGACTCGAAGTTGCTGCGCGCGAGGATCCCGGCCTGCTCGAACTGGGTCAGCACCCGGTAGACGGTGGCCAGCCCGATCTCCTGGTGCTCGGCGAGCAGCTCGCGATAGACGTCCTCGGCGCTCATGTGCCGCAGTTGCCGCTCCTGGAAGATCTCGAGGATCTTCATCCGGGGCAGCGTCGCCTTGAGCCCCTTGCTCTTGAGGTCGGTGGTGTTGGGCACGTTCGGGCTCACCGAAGCCTGTGGCCGGGGGGCCGCAGTCGCGATTGCGTATCATAACGACTTTCGGATCGCCCCCGAGCCCATGACGTCATCGAGCCTGCCCGACTCGCGCCTGCCAGCCGCGCCCCACGCCGGGCCGCTGCGCGCCGCTGCGCCGCCCGAGCGCACGGCCCGCACCGCGCAGCGGTGGGCCGTGGGCGCCAGCCTGGCGCTGCTCGCGGTCGCGACGGCCGGATGCCAGTCGATCTTCGACAACTCCAGCAGCGGCCTGTTCCACCCGTACCGCATCGACGTCCCGCAGGGCAAGTACGTCGACGAGTCGAGCTTCGAGTTGCTCAAGCCCGGCATGACCCCGGAGCAGGTGCGGTTTGCACTGGGCACGCCGCTGCTGGCCGATCCGTTCCACCCGGACCGCTGGGACTACGTGTTCCGCTACCAGTTCGCCAACGGCGTGGCCGTATTGCGTCGGACCAGCGTGTACTTCAAGGACGGCAAGGTCGAGCGGACCGTGTCGGACCCCCTGCCCCGGCGCGACGCCGCCGACGACGTCGCGCTGCCCGGCTACCGACGCACGCCCGGGCGCGTCACCTCCAAATGAAGGTCGCCGTCGCGGGCGCGTCGGGCCGGATGGGCCGGATGCTGATCGAAGCGGTGCTTGCCGCGGACGACGCCGAACTCGCCGGCGCGCTCGATGTGGCGACCAGTCCGCTGATCGGGCGCGACGCCGCCGAATTCCTCGGGCGCCGCAGCGGTGTCACCATCAGCGCCGAGCCGCAGACGGCGCTGGCACGCGCCGAGTTTCTGATCGACTTCACGCGCCCGGAGGGCACGCTGGGGCACCTTCACTGGTGCGCGGCGCACGGGGTGCGGATGGTCATCGGCACGACCGGGTTCGACGCGGCCGGGCGCCGTGCGATCGAGGACGGCGCGGCCCGCACGGCGATCGTGTTCGCACCGAACATGAGCGTGGGCGTCAACGTCACGTTCAAGCTGCTCGAGGTGGCCGCGGCGATCCTCGCGCAGGGCTACGACGTGGAGATCATCGAGGCGCACCACCGCCACAAGGCCGACGCGCCTTCGGGCACGGCGTTGCGCATGGGCGAAGTGGTGGCGCAGGCCTCGGGCCGCGACCTGGGCAAGGTCGGCGTGTTCGCGCGCCACGGCGTGACCGGCGAGCGCGACCCGGCGGCGATCGGCTTCTCGGCGATCCGCGGCGGCG
>CAYGZN010000496.1:0-2609 GCA_964354355.1 uncultured Burkholderiaceae bacterium
TCGTGGCGGCGGCCGCGGCCGGCGCGTTAGCCTCGGCGCTGTTCGGCTGGCTGGTGATCTGGCTCAACGCGAACCAGTACGCGACGGGGCTCGCGCTGAGCCTGTTCGGGTCGGGCTTCTCGGCGTTCGTCGGCATCGGCTACGTCGGCAAGAAGCTCGCCGAGCGGCCGTCCTACGCAATCCCGGGCCTGTCGGACATCCCGCTGCTGGGCGGGGCGCTGTTTCGCCAGCATCCGATGGTCTACATCGCGGTGGCGCTGGTCGCCGTGGCGATCTGGGTGCTGTACCGCACGCGCGCGGGGCTGGTGCTGCGCGCAATCGGCGAATCCCCCGAGTCGGCGCACGCGCTGGGGTATCCGGTCCGGCTGATCCGGCTGGCCGCGGTGACGGTCGGGGGCGCGCTGTGCGGCGTGGCCGGCGCGTACCTGTCGGTGGTGTACGCGCCGCTGTGGGTCGAGGCGATGGTGGCCGGGCGCGGCTGGATCGCGCTGGCGCTGACCACGTTCGCCACCTGGCGGCCGGCGCGGCTGCTGCTGGGCGCGTACCTGTTCGGAGGGGTGACGATGCTGCAGCTGCACCTGCAGGCGTCCGGCGTGCAGGTGGCGAGCCAGTTCATGTCGATGCTGCCCTACCTGGCCGCGATCGTCGTGCTGGTGCTGATCTCGCGCAACCCGGCGTGGATCCGCGTGAACATGCCGGCATCGCTGGGCAAGCCTTTCCTTCCGGGCCAGTGAAGGCCATCATTGCCGAATCGAACCTGACGGGAGCCGGGATGATCCAACCGAAGAAGCGCGCGATGCTCGGGGCGATCGCGCTGGGCACGCTGTCTGCCGCCGCCGCCCTGCTGGCCGGCTGCAGCCGCAAGGACGAGGCCCGGCCCGCCGCGGCACCGGCGCCTGCGTCGGCCGTGACCGCCGCGCCCGCCGAGCCGCTGAAGGTCGCCTTCATCTACGTCGGCCCGGTCGGCGATGCCGGCTGGACCTTCGCGCACGACCAGGGCCGCAAGGCGATCGAGGCAAAGTTCGGCGACCGGATCAGGACCACGTTCGTCGAGAAGGTGCCCGAAGGGCCCGACGCCGAGCGGGTGATCCGCGACCTGGTCGCTCAGGGCAACCGGCTCGTCTTCGCGACCAGCTTCGGCTACATGGATGCGATGGAGAAGGTCGCGCGCGACCATCCCGAGGTGCGCTTCGAGCACGCGACCGGCTACAAGACGTCGGCCAACCTGCGGGTCTACGAAGGGCGCTTCTACGAGGACGCGTTCATCGCCGGCGTGGTCGCCGGCAGCATGACGAAGTCCGGCACGCTGGGTTTCGTCGGCTCGTTTCCGATCCCCGAGGTGCTGCGCAACGTCAACGCGTTCACCCTCGGCGCGCAGAGCGTCAACCCCAAGGTGACCACCCGGGTGGTGTGGGTCAACAGCTGGTTCGACCCGCCCAAGGAAAGCGAGGCCGCGCAGTCGCTGATCAACCAGGGCGCCGACGTGCTGCTGCAGAACACCGATTCGAGCGCCGTGCTGCAGACCGCCGAGAAGAACGGCAAGCACGCGTTCGGCTGGGACAGCGACATGAGCGCTTTTGCGCCCCGGGCCCACCTGGCGTCGTGCGTGCTGAACTGGGGCGTCTACTACGAGAAGGCCGTCAACGACGTGCTGGACCGGACCTGGAAGACCGAGGTCACCAAGTGGGGCACGAAGGAAGGACTGACCGACTTCGTGAAGATCGCCGACGTCGTGCCGGCCGATGTTCGGGCCCGCGTGGACGAGATCAAGGCCGGCCTCAGGGCGGGGACCTTCCAGGTGTTCAAGGGGCCGATTCTGGACAATGCCGGCAAGGAGGTGCTGGCCGCCGGCGCCGTGGCCGACGACGCGTGGAAGGGCGGCATCGCGTTCTTCGTCAAGGGCATCGACGGCCAGGTCCCGACCGGCAAGTGACGCCGAACGACCACCGCTGACCTGCAGGGGGACGTCCCGATGCCGAACACGCAAGCGATGCCCGAGCTGCCCCGACTGCCCCCGCACCGGCTGCCGCAGCTGCTGGCGCGCATGCCCAAGGCCGAGCTGCACCTGCACGTCGAGGGCTCGCTCGAACCCGAGCTGATCTTCGCGCTGGCGCGGCGCAACGGCATCGCCCTGCCGTATGCCGACGTCGCCGCGCTGCGCGCCGCCTATGCGTTCACCGACCTGCAGAGCTTCCTGGACGTCTACTACGCCGGCGCGGGCGTGCTGCGCACCGAGCAGGACTTCTTCGACATGACCTGGGCGTACCTCGAGCGGGCCGCCGCCGAGAACGTCGTGCGGGCGGAGATCTTCTTCGATCCGCAGACGCACACCGCGCGCGGGGTGGCGTTCGAGACCGTGCTCGCGGGGCTCGACCGCGCGGTGCGCGCCGCGCGCGAGACGCTGGGCGTGCAGGCCGCGCTGATCCTGTGCTTCCTGCGGCACCTGAGCGAGGCCGACGCCTTCGAGACGCTCGAGCAGGCGCTGCCGCACGTCGACCGCCTGATCGGCGTCGGGCTCGACTCGAGCGAACTCGGCCACCCGCCCGAGAAGTTCGCGCGGGTCTTCGCGCGAACTTCTCGGGCGGGTGGCCGAGTTCGCTCGAGTCGAG
>CAYGZN010000497.1:0-2606 GCA_964354355.1 uncultured Burkholderiaceae bacterium
ACGCGCCCGAGCCGATTCCCTACGCGATCGACCGCTACACCAACGAGACGCGGCTGCTGTACGGGGTGCTCGACGGGCAGCTCGCGAACAACGACTACGTCGCCGGGCGCGAGTACACGATCGCCGACATGTCCGTCTGGCCGTGGGTCCGATCGTTTCCGAGGCAGGGCGTCGACCTGGACGAATTCCCCAACGTCAGGGCGTGGTTCGAGGCGATCGGCAACCGGCCGGCGGTGCAGAAAGGGGTGACGGTGCTCGCCGACCGTCGCAAGCCGCTGATGGACGACAAGGCCAAGGAGAACCTGTTCGGCGCGACCCAGTATCAGCGGCGCTGATCGCTGCGACCGCAGCGCCGGCGCAGCGCCACGACTCGCAACGCTCGCGCTGCCGCCGCGCTACTGCAGCGGTTCCTTCAGCACGGCCGGCAGCGGCAGCGAGAACACCTCGATGCCCTCCTCGGCCAGTTCGCTGGCCTGCTCGCGCGTGGCCGTCCCACGGATGCCGCGCTCGGGCGACTCGCGGTGGTGGATGCGGCGCGCCTCGTCAGCGAAGCGGTCGCCGACGTCCTCGGTGTTCTGCACCAGGAACCGCGCCATCTTGAGGAACATCGCCTGCAGCGCCTGCGGGCTCGGCCGGCCCTCGACGGTCGGCTGCTCCGCCGGCTCGCCGGCCGGCGCCGCCGCGTGCTGCGTGCCGGCACTGGCCGGACGCGGCGGCTCGGCGCCGGACAGGTTCAGCCGCGGCGCGGACAGCAGCTTGCGGACGTCGCGATCGGCGCACAACGGGCACTCGAGCAGGCCGCCGGCCAGCTGCGCGTCGAAGTCGTGGGCCGACCCGAACCAGCCCTCGAACTCATGGCCGTGGCTGCAGGCGAGGTTGAATACTTTCATCGTGGGCCTTCCTCAGCGGATTCTAAGCGATCCCGATAGAATCCGCGCTCGAGCAGGCGCCCGATGAGAGAACCGACCCCCATTTCCGTCGCGCAGGCGCTGGCCGATTGGGAGCGGTTCGACACGGTGGTCGACGCCCGAAGCCCGGCGGAGTTCGCCGGCGACCACCTGCCAGGCGCGGTCAGTGCGCCGGTGCTGGACGACGCCCAGCGCGCGGCAATCGGCACGCTCTACAAGCAGCGCGGCGCCTTCGAGGCCAAGCGTGCCGGTGCGGCGATCGTCGCGCGCAATGTGGGCACGCTGATCGGCACGCTGTTCGCAACGCGCGACAAGGCGTGGCGCCCCCTGGTGTACTGCTGGCGAGGCGGCAACCGGTCGGCCGCGCTGGCCACGGTGATGGCCGCGGTCGGCTGGCGCACGTCGGTGCTGGAAGGCGGCTACCAGGCGTTTCGCCGCCACGTGATAGACGACCTCGCGGCACGGGCGCCGCGGCACCGCTTCGTGGTGCTGGCCGGCCGCACCGGAACGGCCAAGAGCCGGCTGCTGCAGCAGCTGGCCGCCCGCGGCGAGCAGGTGCTGGACCTCGAGGCCCTGGCCTGCCACCGGGGGTCCGTGCTGGGCGGCATGCCCGATGCGCCCCAGCCCGGCCAGAAGCGCTTCGAGACGCTGCTGTGGAGCGCGCTGCGGGCCTTCGACGTGCAGCGCGTGGTGTTCGTCGAGTCCGAGAGCCGCAAGGTCGGCCAGTGCCAGGTGCCGGAAGGCCTGATCGGCGCGGTGCGCGCCGCGCACTGCATCCGAATCGAGGCGCCGATCGACGTGCGCAGTCGCTTCCTGCTCGAGGAATACCGCCACTTCCGCGACGACGTGGCGCACCTGCGCGGCCTGCTGGGACGGCTGGTGCCGCTGCACGGGCGGGAGCGCGTCGCGCAATGGCAGGCGCTGGCCGAGTCGGGCCACTGGCTGGCGCTGATCGAACGGCTGCTCGCCGAGCACTACGACCCGAGCTACGACCGGTCGATGCGCCGCAACTACGGCGCGATCGGCGACGCGCCTTCGGTCGACCTGCCTGCCACCGACGAGGCCGCACTCCAGGCGGCGGCGGCCGAGATCGCCGAACGCGCTCGGCTTTCGCAGCCGAGCGCGTAGTCCGTGCCGCGCGCCGGGGGCGGCGCAGGTCGTCAGCGTGATTCGCCGCGCGCGCCCAGCCGCTCGGGGTGCCGGACCACTTTCGTGCGCGACTTCAGTGCCTCGACGTAGTCGACCACGTCCTGCTGCGCGACCACGCGGCCGATCTGCTGATCGTAGGTGGCGCGACGCTGCGCCAGCGCTTCGGGCGAGGGCTCGACGCGGCGCGTGAGCTCGAACACCGCAAAGCCCTGCTCGCCGAGGTCCACCCCCGCATAGGCGGGCAGCTTGTCCGTCGGCATCCGGAAGATCGCGTCGAGCGCCGTCTGCGACAGCCCGGCGGGCGCCGCGCGCGAAACCAGGCGGGGCGCGCCGAAAGCGCCGGGCCCGTCCGCCTTGGCGCCCTGGCGCAGCGCGGCGATGCGCGCCTCGCCCGCCTCGCGCGCAAGGCGCGCCGACTCCTGCGCAATGACGCGTGCACGGACCTCTGATTCGACCTGCTCGAGCGGACGCCGCTGCGACGCGCGATACTCGAGAACGCGCGCGGCGGCCAGCGTGCTGGGGGCGATCTCGACCGCCTCGGTATTGCGC
>CAYGZN010000498.1:0-2605 GCA_964354355.1 uncultured Burkholderiaceae bacterium
GGGCTGTTCCCCGACGAGCCGATGCGCAAGACCGAGCTGGCGGCCAAGGCCTACCAGCAGCTGGTCGGCACGTCGCGGCTGCCCGGGAGGGCGCCATGATCGGCCACGACGTCGTGACCGCGATGCTGCCCGAGCACCTGCTGCTGCTGGGCATCGTGCTGCTGATCGTGCTCGAGCTCGCGGGCAGGTGGCCGCGGGCGTCGCTCGCCGTCGCGCTGGCCAGCGTGGGCGCGGCCGCGTTCGCCGCAGCCAGCCTGTCGTTCGACGGGTATTCGGCCGCGCCGTTCGCGGGCCAGTTCTCGGTCGATCCGGCGACCCTGCGGGTCAAGGCGATGGTGCTGGCGCTGGCGCTGCCGGTGCTGCTGATGTCGCGCGAGGAGTTCGACGACGGCGAGTTCGCGCTGCTGCTGCTGTCGTCGCTGTACGGCGTGTGCCTGATCCAGTCGGCCGACAGCTTCCTGACCCTGTTCCTCGGGCTGGAGCTGATGTCGCTGCCGGTCTACGTGCTGGTGCTGCTGGCCTATCGGCGCCCGCAAAGCGCCGAGGCGGCGCTGAAGTACCTGGTGCTGGGCGGGGCGGCGACCGCCACGCTGCTGATGGGCGCGTCGCTGCTGTACGGCGCCACCGGCTCGTTGGCGCTCGACACCTTCGCGGCCGCGCTGGGCTCTGGCGACACGATGGCGCGCGCGGCGGTCGTGCTGGTGCTGCTGTCGTTCTTCCTGAAGGCGGCGATCGTGCCGCTGCACGCGTGGGCCCCGGATGCCTACGAAGGCGCGAGTGTGCCGGTGACGGCCTACATGGCCACCATCGTCAAGGCCGGCGTGCTGCTGGCCGCGGTGCGGCTGTTCGGCCAGGCGAAGGCCGCCTCGCCGATGCTGGAGCTGCTGGCGCTGCTGCCGCTCGCGTCGATCGTCTGGGGCAACCTGGCGGCGATGCGCCAGCCGAACCTGCGCCGCATGATCGCCTACAGCTCGATCGCGCACGCCGGCTACCTGTTCTTCGCGCTGCTCGGAGACCCCGCCGGGCGGCTGCAGGCGGTGGCCTTCTACGTGCTCGCGTACGCGCTGCTGAACCTGCTCGCCTTCGCCGCGCTGCCGGGCGCCGACGACGACCGCGAGCGCGACCGGCTGGAGAATCTGAAGGGCCTGTTCCACCGCGCGCCCGTCGCCGCGGTGATGATCGGCCTGGCGATGCTGTCGCTGGCCGGCATTCCGCCGCTGCCCGGCTTCGTCGCCAAGTTCCTGATCTTCCGCAACGTGATGGCGGCCGGCCACACCACCTATGCGGTGCTCGGCCTCGTGGGCAGCTACCTCGGGATCTACTTCTACCTGCGCGTGATCCAGTTCATGTTCATGAGCCCGGACGCGCCGGTCGCGGCCCAGGGCCGGGCGCGCCGCTTCGCGATGGGTGCAAGCCTGGCCTGCCTCGCGGCGGCCCTGGTCGTGTCGGTGTTCCCGGGCTGGCTGATCGCGCGCCTGTGAACGCGCGCCGTGCGCCGCGCGCCTCAGGCGCCGGCGCGCTTGGCCACCGGCGAGTACATGTCGAGCAGCTGCAGGCGCGTCGCGCGCAGCCGTTCCGACACCACCCCCATCAGGCGCAGCATGAATGCCAGCCCGAACTCGGGGTCGGCCTTGAAGCTGGCCAGCAGCTGCTCGCCCTCGAAGGCCAGCGCCGCCACCGGGGTCAGCGCGCGGGCCTGGAAGTGCTTGCCGGCGTGCGGCAGCACGGCCGACCAGTCGAGCTCGTCGCCGGCGTACAGTGTCTGCACGCGCAGCACGTGGCCGGGCACTTCCAGCTCCAGCGCGACCATGCCGTCGCCGAGCAGGTAGAAGACCGAGAACTCGTCGCCCTCGTGGAAGATCACCTGGCCGGCGTCGAATTGCACCTGCCTGGCCAGCGCGGCCAGCCGCGCCGTGTGCTCGGGCCGAAACTCGGCGACGAACGGGTGCTTCTGCAGGACGTCCAACAGGCTCAGGGTCATCACGCACCTCCCTCCGAACGCCGGCTTGGCTCAAACGCCATTCTGCGCCTTCGTGCGGTCGGTGGGGTGACGACGGGTTGATCCATCTCAAGAGGCGCGCAACGCGCGCGGCTATCCTTGAGCCTTGCCTGAGACTTCACGCGGCCGTCGGCCCGAGCGTGACCACCCCCTGCAACGAGAGCGGCCACACGGGCGAAGCACCGCACTTCGAGGGGTTGCCGCATGACCGACTTCGAGATCGTGACGCGCGAGGATTTCTCCGACGTCACCTACCTGCTCGAGATCCGCCATCCGCAGATGGCCCGCGCTGCGCGGCCGGGGCAGTTCGTCATCGTGATGGAGCACGAGCACGGCGAACGCATCCCGCTGACGATCGCCGACTTCGACCGTGACCGCGGCACGATCACGCTGGTGATCCAGGCGGTGGGCAAGACCACCCGCGAGATGCAGCAGAACTGCCGGGTGGGCACCCGGCTGCACGCCGTGGTGGGGCCGATGGGCATCCCGAGCCACATCGGCCAGGCCCGCAAGGTGGTCTGCGTGGGCGGCGGCCTGGGCGTGGCGCCGATCTATCCGCAGGCGCGCGCCTACAAGGAGAGCGGCGCCTACGTGATCGGCGTGCTG
>CAYGZN010000499.1:0-2601 GCA_964354355.1 uncultured Burkholderiaceae bacterium
CTCGAGCCGGTCGATGAGCTGGTTCACGCGCTGCTGCAGGCGCGCGTCCTCGTTCACGAGGGCGTCGCCCGTGAGCACGCGCGTCATGCCCGGGTTCTTCTGCGCGAAGCCCAGCATCGTGACGATCATGGCCTCGACCTGCTTGAGCGGATCCTTCTCGTCGGCCTGGATGCGGTTCACGAGGCCGAAGAGGGTGGTCTCGACGAACTCGATGAGGCCCTCGTACATCTGCGCCTTGCTGGCGAAGTGGCGGTACAGGGCGGCCTCGGACACCTGCAGGCGCTCGGCCAGCGCGGCGGTGGTCACCCGCTCGCCGCCCGGCTCCTGCAGCATCGTCGCGAGCGTCTGCAGGATCTGCAGCCGGCGCTCCCCGGGCTTGGGCCGGCTGCGGCTGCGGCCCGCGGGTCCGGGCGAGTCGGGAGCGGGGGTGTCGGGCTGATCGTTCATCGATAGGGGCGTGCAAACGGAGTACGTGCTAACTGTACAACCGTTTTGACGTGCAGGTCTATCCCGCCGTGCCCGCCGCGGGGCCGCTGCCAGCACGGGCGCGCCCGGTAGCTGATCCCGCTGACCCAGACCGTGCGCACCCCGCAGTGCCGGGCGCTGCGCAGGTTCTCCACCGTGTCCTCGACCAGCACGCAGCGCCACGCCGGCAGCCGGACGCGCGCCAGCAGCTTGCGCAGCATCGGCCGCGACGGCTTGGGCCGCAGTTGCCCGGCGAAGCGCATCTGCTCGATCGCGATGACCCCGTCGAGCAGCGGCGCGATGCCCAGCGCCGCGATGACCCCGCCGGCGTATTCGGCCGGCGCATTGGTCACCACCAGCTTGCGGCCCGGCAGCCGGCGCAGCAGGTGCATCAGCCGGACGTCGCGGCGCACCAGCCGGTGCAGGTCGGGGAACGGGTGGGTCTCGCGCAGGAATTCGTGCGGGTCGACGTCGTGGTGACGGATCATGCCCAGCATCGTCGCGCCGTAACGGCGCCAGTAGTGCACGCGCAGCGCGCTGGCCGCCGGCTCGTCGAGCTCCAGCCGGCGCATCACGAACTCGGTCATCGCCCGGTTGATCCGCGGCATGATCGACGGCAGCGCGTCGTGCAGCGTGTTGTCCAGGTCCAGCAGCCAGACCGGGTGGGGCGCGGCGGCGTACTTCGGTGGCTCCCGCGGCGGGCGCTCGACCCCGAATCCCGGCCGTTGGCCGCGCCGCCGGAAACCGAAGGGAGCCCGGGTCGATTCGGCCGGCACGGCCGGATCGAGGGGCCGCTGTCTGAGCGCCGGCGCAGCCGGCGCGAGTTCGGCCCCGGCCCGGACGGACGAGGTTGAGGCGGGCACCGCCGCGAAGCGGCGGCGCGAGCCATGGGCCGGGATTCGGGGTCGAGTGCTCGCCGCGCGCGCGGACAACACAAACGCCGCCGCGCCCCCGTCCCATCCGGCCTGGCCGCGCCTCAATGGCTCTTGATCATCGTGCCGACGCCCTGGTCGGTCATGATCTCGAGCAGCAGACAGTGGTCGACGCGGCCGTCGATGATGTGCACCGAGTTGACGCCGCCCTTGGCCGCGTCCAGCGCCGACGAGATCTTGGGCAGCATGCCGCCGGAGATCGTGCCGTCGGCGAACAGTTCGTCGATCTTCTTGGCGGTCAGGCCGGTCAGGAGGTTGCCGTTCTTGTCGAGCACGCCGACGGTATTGGTCAGCAGCACGAGCTTCTCGGCCTTGAGCACTTCGGCGACCTTGCCGGCCACCAGGTCGGCGTTGATGTTGTAGGTCTCGCCGGACTTGCCCGATCCGATCGGCGCGATCACCGGGATGAAGCCGTTGGCGGTCAGCGTCTGGATGATCGCGGGGTCGATCGACTCGATCTCGCCGACCTGGCCGATGTCGATGCGCACACCGGGGCTGTCCTTGCTCTCGAGCAGCATCTTGCGCGCGCGGATCAGGCCGCCGTCCTGGCCCGTCAGCCCCACGCCCTTGCCACCGGCGTGGTTGATGAGCTCGACGATCTCCTTGTTGACCTGGCCCGCGAGCACCATCTCGACGATGTCCATCGTCTCCTTGTCGGTCACGCGCATGCCCTGGATGAACTCGCCCTTCTTGCCGACCTTGGCCAGCAGCTGCTCGATCTGCGGACCGCCGCCGTGGACCACGACCGGGTTCAGGCCGACCAGCTTGAGCAGCACGACGTCGTAGGCGAAGCTCTGCTTGAGGTGGTCGTCGGTCATCGCGTTGCCGCCGTACTTGATGACGATCGTGCGACCGTGGAACCGCCGGATGTAGGGGAGCGCCTCGGCGAGAACCTCGGCTTTGACGGTCGGCGTGAGGGAGGCGGTCATGTGCGATGCCCTAAGATGCGCGGATGAGGACGCGGCGACGGCGCGAGCGGGTGCGGCAATGGCGGCGATTCTAACCGACCCCCCGGACCGCTGCGCGGCCTGCGGCGCCGCGTTCACCTGCGGCGTGGCCAGCGCCGCCTGCTGGTGCGCACAACTGCCCACGCTGCGGCGCCCGCCGGCGTTGCGCGCGGGCCCGCGGTCGGCGGGCGACGACACCGGCGCCCGGGCGGCCGGCTGCCTGTGCCCGCGCTGCCTGCGTCTGGCGCTCGAGCGCG
>CAYGZN010000500.1:0-2598 GCA_964354355.1 uncultured Burkholderiaceae bacterium
CCGGCGGCGTCGGTCTGACGCAGACCATCGAAGCTGCGGCGCGCGCCGCCGGCTCACGCTGAACCAAGCAGACACCCGAGATGGCCACACGACACGAACACGAAGGTCCGCCGAGCACGCTGCACATGGTGCTCGAATACCGGGCGCTGCTCGAACTGGCGCTGCTTCCGTCGTCGCTGCCGCTGCTGCTGAGCGCACCGCGCGGCGACGGCCACCCGATCCTGCTGGTGCCGGGCTTCATCGGCGACGACGCGACGATGGTCGGACTCAAGGTCTACCTGCGCAATCGCGGCTATCACGTCGAGACCTGGGGGCTCGGTCGCAACGTCGGCTTCCAGCGCAAGCACGCGCATGCGCTGGAGCAGAAGCTGCGCTACATGCACCACAAGTCGGGGCGGCGGGTCAGCCTGGTGGGCTGGAGCCTGGGCGGGGTGTTCGCGATGTTCGTCGCCCACCAGCTGCCGGACTCGGTGCGCAGCGTCATCACGCTGGGCAGTCCGGTCAACGTCGACCCGCAGCGCAGCGAGTCGCCGGCAATGGTCAAGGCACTGTACCGGCTGATCGCCCACCCGATGGGACCGGTGGCCCACGCCGCGCAGGCCCGGGCCCGGGTGATGCGCGGGCCGCCTCCGGTGCCGACCAGCTGCATCTACTCCGTGACCGATGGCGTGGTGCCGCCCCAGGAGGCGACGCTCGACGGCGACCCGACGCTGCACGAGAACATCCGCGTGCCGGGCAGCCACGTCGGGCTGGGGTTCAACGCGCTGGTGCTGTGGATCGTCGCCGACCGGCTGGCGCAGGCCGAGGGCGCCTGGAAACCGTTCGAGCCGCACGGGCTGCCGGGGCAGATTTACCGGATGCTGACGCCCGAGGCCGTGCCGACCTGACGGGCGGCGTGGTCAGCGCCAGGTACTCCTGGAAGCTGTCGCGCACGCACTGGGCGAAGTATTCGGGGTCGGGAACCTGCTCGCGGCACGACGTCGGCGACACGATGATCATGTCGTCGTAACTGGTGACCGCGAACACCAGCCCCATGCCGTCGCTGATCGGCATGATCGCCGAGAAGTAGGTCATCCGCGCGCCGTCCAGGTAGAGCGGCACCGACGGGCCCGGCACGTTGGTGATCGTGCAGTTGGCCAGCGGCGCACGCCGGCCCACGCCCAGCGCCGCGCTGCCCAGCAGCTTGGCCGTCAGCGCCAGCGTCGCCGCCGGCGTGTGCTGCGTGATGTCGGTCAGTTCCTTGGCGTCGACCGCCCGCGTCAGCGCGTCGGACGACTCGGCCTGTCGGTGCAGGTAGGCCAGCCGCTCGATCGGGTCGGCGATGTGGGTGCCCAGCGCCAGGCGGATCAGCCGCAACTCCGGGCGGTGCTGCTCGTCGTCGCTGCGCAGCGTCGCCGTGGCGATCGCCGTCAGGCTCGCTTCGGGCAGTTCGCCGGTGTGCTCCAGATAGCGCCGCAGGCCGCCGGCGCAGACCGCGATCACGGCCTCGTTGACCGTCGCGCCGTCGACCAGCGCGCGAATCTGCCGGAACTCGGACAGCGGAAAGCGCCGGGTCTCGAACACGCGGTGCGGCGACACGACCGCGTTGAAGCGTGTGACCGGCATCGTCTCGGGACGCAGCAGCGCGTCGCCGACCAGGCTCAGCGCGGCGGGCGCCAGGCGCGTGATCATCGAGGTCAGCGGGCGCGCCAGCCGGAACGGCGACATCAGGTTGTGCACGAAGCTGCGGTGCAGCAGCGCGAGCGTGCCGGGCGCCGACTCGGGAAACCACGGCTCGGGCGGCTCGGGCGGCGGCGTGTCGGGCGTCGTGTCGTGCAACGCCATCGAGATCTCGGCACCGGCCTCCAGGTCGATGGCCGCGTGGTGGATCTTGGTCAGCAGCGCGAAGCTGCCCGGGGGCAGGTTCAGCAGCTTGTCGAGCCCCTCGATCACGTAGATCTCCCACAGCGGGCGCGACAGGTCGAGCGGGCGCGCGTGGATGCGCGAGGCCTGGATGCAGAACTGGCGCCAGTCGCCCGGGTCGGGCAGCGCGATGTGGCGCACGTGGTACTCGAGGTCGAAGTTCTCGTCCTCGATCCAGTACGGGTAGTCGAGTTCGAGCGGCACCCGCAGCAGCCGCTGGCGGAACACCGGAGAACGGTTCAGGCGGCTCTCGATGTGCGACAGGATGCTCTTGAAGCGGACCTTGCCACCCGGCGCCGTCGACTGGTCGTAGATGTGGATCAGCGTGACGTTGGCGTTGGAGTGGCCGGTGTCGGAATACAGGAAGCTGGCATCCTGGCCGCGCAGTTGTCGCATCGTTTCGGATCTCGGGTGCAGGTCGATTCGAGTCTAGCATGCGGGTGCCGGGGCGCCGCGCGCCGCCGGGCGGTGCGTGCGCGCCGGTGGGCACTGGTACACTGCCGGCCGATCGCATGGACGCCGACGCACCGAGCCCCGCCGCACCCGCAACCGCCCCCGCGCTCGCGCGCGAGGTCGCGCGCCGGCGCACGTTCGCGATCATCTCGCACCCGGACGCCGGCAAGACCACGCTGACCGAGAAGCTGCTGCTGTTCGGCGGCGCGATCCAGCTCGCGGGCACCGTCAAGGCCCGCAAGA
>CAYGZN010000501.1:0-2597 GCA_964354355.1 uncultured Burkholderiaceae bacterium
AAGGTCTTGAGCGAGGACTCGGACACGCGCAGTCCGTCGCAGGCCACCAGCACGTCTGCGGCCGACAGTCCGGCGCGCGCACCCGCGCCGCCGGCCAGCGCGTGGGTCACGACCAGCTCGGCGCCGCGGGTGGCGACCCGCAGGCCGAGCGTGGCCACGCCCTCGGCGGGCGCCAGCGACAGCGTCACGCCGAAGGGCTCGAGCAGCGAGGCCAGCGGCAGGTCGACGGTGCCCTCGGCCCATTCGGCCACCTCGTGCGCCAGGTCGACCCCGGTGGCCTCACGCAGCAGCCCGACGAACCCGTCCTCGCCCAGCCCGGACTGCGTGTCGCCCGGCCCGCCGTCGGCCGCGTAGAAGCGCCGGCCGTAGCGCTGCCAGAGCAGGCGCATCGCGTCGTCCAGCGAGCGCCGCCCGCGCGTGCGTGCACGCACGGCAAGGTCCAGCGCGCACGCGACCAGCGATCCCTTGGCGTAATAGCTGACGAGCGCGTTCGGCGCGTTTTCGTCCTGACGGTAGTACTTGGTCCACGCGTCGAAACTCGAATCCGCGACGCTCTGCAGGTGGCGCCCCGGGGTGCGTAGCACGCCCGACACCGTCCGGGCCAGCTGCCGCAGGTAGGTGTCGGCGTCGATCGCGCCGGCGCGCACCAGCATCAGGTCGTCGTAGTACGACGTGAAGCCCTCGAAGATCCACAGCAGCCGGGTGTGGTTCTCGCGGGTGAGGTCGTAGGGCACGAACGCGGCGGGCTTGATCCGCTTGACGTGCCACGCGTGGAAGTACTCGTGGCTCGCCAGGCCGAGGAAGGTCCGATAGCCGTCGGTGGTCTCCCTCATGCCGGGGTAGGGCAGGTCGCTGCGGGCGCACAGCAGCGCGGTGCTGTCGCGGTGCTCCAGTCCGCCGTAGCCCTCGCCCACGGCCATCGTCAGGAACAGGTAGCGCTCGAACGGCGCCCGGCGCGTGCGCGGCTCGAACAGCGCGGCCTGCGCACGGCAGACGGGCTCGAGGTCGGCGCACAGCCGCTGCAGGTCGACGTCGCAACGCCCGGTGACGACGATCTCGTGTCGTGCGCCCGCCGCATCGAAGGCCGCGAGCTGGAACTCGCCCATCTCGACCGGGTGGTCGAGCAGCGCGTCGTAGTCGGCCGCGCGGTAACGTCCGAAGCCGTGTCGGCGCGCGCCGGCCTCGGGCAGCGTCGTCGCGACCCGCCAGCGCGAGAAGGCGGCGCCTGCGGGGGGCTCGATGTCGACCGTGCACGCTCGGCGCTCCTGGCCGATCACCTGCAGGAACACGCTGGTGCCGTTGAAGAAGCCGTGGGTGCCGTCGAGGTGCGCCGCCCGCACAGACAGGTCCCACGCGTAGACCCGGTAGTCGATCTCCAGCGGGCCTGCCGTGGCCGCCGCCTGCCACGTGCACTTGTCGAGCTTGAGGAGCCGGAGGCGGCGGCGTCCGCTGCGGGCGCCGATCGACACGATGTTGCGCGCGAACTCGCGGATCATGTAGCTGCCCGGAATCCAGGTTGCAAGTGCCACCTGCTGTCCAGCCGGGGCAGGCTCGGCGATCGTCAGCCGGACCTCGAACAGGTGCGCGTGCGGGTCGACCGGCACGATCCGGTACGTGATCGGCGACGCCAACGGGAGCGAACGGCGCGCGGTCACGGTCGCTGCAGGTCCTCGGGCGTGTCCACGTCGCGCAGTATGCCCGGATCGTCGACGTCGACCCAGTCGACGGGATGGGCCTCGAGGATGTCGCGCGCACCCCGATCGCCACGCAGCGCCAGCAGCGCATCGAAGTGCGCGGCACCGACGATCACCGGATGGCCGCGGCGTGCGCCGCAGCGCGGCGCGACGATCGCCGACGCGCCGCGGCCGGCGCGAGCGGCCTCGCGCCAGGCGGCCACCAGCGCCGCGGCGGTGCCGGGCGCGAGCCAGGGCATGTCGGCCGGCAGGATCGCGACCGCGGCCGGCGCAAACCGCTGGACGGCGGCCGCGGCCGCGGCCGCCAGGCTGTGTCCCATGCCCAGATCGGCCGACTCACAGGTGACGACGGTCGCCCCGTGTGCGGTGAGCCGTTCGCCGAGCACGCCGGCGCCCGGGCGCACGACCGCGACCACGGCCCCGCAGGCGGCCATCAGCGCGTCGCACGCGCGCGTGGCCACGACGTCCCCGGTGGTGTGCCGCCGCGGTCCGAGTGCCGCCGCCGCCGGCTCGCGTGCGTCCACCGCCGGTCCGCCTGCGTCCACCGCCGGCGCGTGCGTCTTGGCCGTCGGCGCGTAGGTGTCCAACCCATGCACGCGCTGCAGCAGCTTGTCGGCCCGGCCGTGCGGATCGAAGCGTCGGCCGCGCCCCGCCGCGAGCAGCAGGCCCACGACAGGCGCCGACGCGTGGCGGCTCGCTGCACCCGTATCGTCGGCCGGATTCGAGAGTGCCGGCAAGGCTGCGCTCGAGCGGGACGCCGCGGTGGTGCGAGGCGAGGCGGGTGCGGAACTCGGGTGGGTCGCGACGCTGCTGCGGGCCGCAGGGCCGCGCGTCAGCGCGCCACGTCCACGACGAGTCGCCCCCGGACCTTGCCCGCCAGGACGTCGCCCGCGCGGGCGAGCG
>CAYGZN010000502.1:0-2596 GCA_964354355.1 uncultured Burkholderiaceae bacterium
CCGGTCGGGCAGCGCTCGGCGCACAGCCCGCAGTGCAGGCAGACGTCCTCGTCCTTGACCATCGCGCGGCCCGTCTTCAGGCCGTCGGCCACGTACAGCGCCTGCCCTGTGTTGAGCGCCGGCGCGTTCAGGCGGCCGCGCAGATCGGCCTCCTCGCCGTTGGTCGTGAACGTGATGCAGTCCATCGGGCAGATGTCCACGCACGCGTCGCACTCGATGCAGCGCTCGGTCGTGAACACGGTCTGCACGTCGCAGTTCAGGCAGCGCTGCGTCTCCTTGTACCCGGTCGCCGGGTCGAAGCCGAGCTCGACCTCGACCTTGATGCTGGCCAGCGCGCGCTCGGCGGCCGCCCACGGCACCTTGTGGCGCGCGTCGGGCGCGACGTCGTTGTCGTACGCCCACTCGTGGATGCCCATCTTCTGCGAGACCAGCGTCACACCCGGCGCCGGGCGCTGTGCGAGGTCCTCGCCTTCGAGGTGCCTGTGGATCGAGATCGCCGCGTCGTGGCCGTGTGCCACCGCCCAGATGATGTTCTTCGGGCCCAGCGCCGCGTCGCCGCCGAAGAAGACCCTGGGCAGCGACGACTGCAGCGTGGTCGCATTCAGCGCCGGCATTCCCCAGCGGTCGAACTCCAGCCCGATGTCGCGTTCGATCCACGGGAAGGCATTTTCCTGTCCGATCGCCACCAGCACGTCGTCGCACTCGACGCGCTGGTCGGGTTCGCCGGTCGGCACCAGTTCGCGCCGCTTGCGGCCCTTGCCGTCGTCGACGTAGACCGCCCGGACCGTCTCGAACACCATCGCGACCAGCTTGCCGCCGTCGTGCTCGACGGATTTGGGCACCATCCAGTTCAGGATCGGGATGCCCTCGTGCATCGCGTCCTCCTTCTCCCACGGCGAGGCCTTCATCTCGTCGAAGCCCGAGCGCACGATGACCTTGACGTCGGCGCCGCCCAGGCGCCGCGCCGAGCGGCAGCAGTCCATGGCCGTGTTGCCGCCGCCCAGCACGATCACGCGCCGCCCGATCGAGGTCACGTGCCCGAACGACACCGACGACAGCCAGTCGATGCCGATGTGGATGTGCGCCGCGGCCTCCTGGCGCCCCGGCACGTCCAGGTCCCGGCCGCGCGGCGCGCCGGATCCGACGAAGACTGCGTCGAAGCCCTCGGCCAGCAGTGCCTTGAGCGAGTCGACGCGCTGGTGGCGGAACTGCACGTCACCGGTGGCCATCACCCAGCCCACCTCCTCGTCGATCACCGACTCGGGCAGGCGGAACCGCGGGATCTGCGAGCGGATGAAGCCGCCCATCTGCGGATCCTGGTCGAACAGCGTGACCGCGTAGCCCAGCGGCGCCAGGTCGCGTGCGACCGTCAGCGACGCCGGCCCGGCGCCCACGCACGCGATGCGCCGGCCGTTGGAGCTCGCCGCCCGCGGCGGCATCAGCGCCGAGACGTCGCCCTTGAGGTCGGCCGCGACACGCTTGAGGCGGCAGATCGCCACCGGCTCGGGCTTGTCCTGGTTCTCCTCCTCGACGCGACCACGCCGGCAGGCGGGCTCGCAGGGCCGGTCGCAGGTGCGACCGAGGATGCCCGGGAACACGTTGGACTTCCAGTTGACCATGTACGCGTCGGCATAGCGGCCGGCCGCGATCATTCGGATGTACTCGGGAACCGGGGTGTGGGCGGGGCACGCCCATTGGCAATCGACGACCTTGTGGAAGTAGTCGGGATTGCGGATGTCCGTCGACTGCAAATGTCTCCTCCATGGTGCCTGACCGTGGAGGAAGGGCCATCACGCGGCGTGCACCCGTGTCTCGAACGCCCGCTGCCGGTGCCTCGGCGGCGGGGTGGCGGTGAGTCTAGCACCGGGTCGGTGCCGCCCGCCCCGAAGCCCGCACCGGAAAGTGACTTATTTCACGAAGCCGGGGCCGGCTAGAATTCCGGTTTTGCCGATCGGATCCGGATGCAGCGCGTCTTTGCGATGGCCCACGTGATGGGCGGCATGCTGATGGTGCTGGCGCTGACCTACGTGCTGCCGATCGGCTGGTCCCTGGCCGTCGCCGACGGCACCGCCGACAGCTTCATCGAGTCGGGCATGGGCACGATCGCCTGCGGCTTCGCGCTGTGGCTGCCGACCCGCGGGCACCGGCGCGAGCTGCAGGCGCGCGACGGCTGCCTGCTGGTGGTGCTGTCGTGGGTCCTGATGGCGGCGGCCGCGACGATTCCGCTGCGCCTCGAGATCGAGACGCTGAGCTTCACCGACGCGTTCTTCGAGACGATGTCGGCGCTGACCACGACCGGGGCGACCGTGCTGACGGGGCTCGACGACCTGCCGCCCAGCCTGAACATCTGGCGCCACGCGCTGTCGTGGTACGGCGGCATGGGCATCATCGTGCTGGCGGTCGCGATCCTGCCGCTGCTGGGCGTCGGCGGCATGCAGCTGTTCAAGGCCGAAACGCCCGGCCCGATGAAGGAGACCAAGCTGACGCCGCGGATCACGCAGACCGCGAAGTACCTGTGGCTGGTGTACGCGGGGATGACCGCGGCGTGCATCGGGTCGCTGCGGCTGGCCGGCATGAGCTGGCACGACAGCGTGTG
>CAYGZN010000503.1:0-2583 GCA_964354355.1 uncultured Burkholderiaceae bacterium
CGGCCGTGCCCCACGTGCAGCGGTCCGGTCGGGTTGGCCGACACGAACTCGACCATCACGCGCGCGCCGCCGGCACGGTCGCTGTGGCCGAATCGCTCGCCCTGCGACAGCACGCGCGACACGACCTCGCGCTTGGCCGCAGCGGTCAGGCGCAGGTTGATGAAGCCCGGGCCCGCGACATCGGCCGCCTCGATCAGCGGTGCGGCTTCGCCCTCGGCCAGCGCCTGCACGAGCGCGAGCGCGACCTCGCGCGGGTTGCGCCTGAGCGGCTTGGCCAGTTGCAGCGCCAGGTTGCAGGCCAGGTCGCCGTGGCCGGCCTGCTTGGGTCGCTCGAGCGTGACCGTCGGGACGGCCACGCCGGACGGCCCCGCGATGGCCTGCGCCGCGGCCTCGAAGCCCCGCACAAGCCTGCGTTTCTGTTCGGCTAACATGGGCCGACATTCTACTTGGGGCAGGCGCATGTCATTCGAGCTGGACCACCTGGTCGTCGCCGCCCGCTCGCTCGACGAAGGCGAGGCGTGGCTGCGCGAGCGCCTGGGCGTGCCGCTGCAGCCCGGCGGGCAGCATCCCGGCTGGGGCACCCACAATCGGCTGCTGCAGCTGGGCGGCGGCGTGTACCTGGAGCTGATCGCGCCGGATCCGTCGCAGGCGGCGCCCGCGCGGCCCCGCCCGTTCGGACTGGACACGCCCGAATTGCAGCGACGCCTTGCCGACGCGCCGCAGCTCGTGCACTGGATCGTGCGCACGCAGGACATCGACGCCGCGGTGCGCTCGCTGCGCTACCGCTGCGGCCCGGTCACGCCGATGACGCGCGGTGCGCTGCGATGGCGCATCACGGTGCCGCCCGACGGGCAGCCCGCCGGCGGCGGCGTGCTGCCGACCGTCATCCAGTGGGACACACCGTCGCACCCTGCTTCGCTGCTGCCGGATCAGGGCGTGCGGCTGGCCGGGTTGCGCCTGAGCGCACCGGCGGCCGTGCTGGCGATGCGACCGCCGGTCGACGCCGCCGCCGTGACGATCGAGTGGGTCGCTGCGCCCGCCGGCGGACTCTGCGCCCGTGTCGCGACCGCGCTCGGCGACGTGCTGATCGGCGAGCCGGTCGCGGGCTGAAGCCCGGCTGCTGCCGGGCCGCTGCCCGACGCAGTCCGGCGCAGTCCGACGCAGTCCGGCGCAGTCCGACGCTGCCCGACGCAGTCCGACGCAGTCCGGCACGCTCGCCTTGACATCAGTAAACCGGTTGACTATCATCGGTATATCGTAAACCGGTTTACCATAGCGATCGAGGTGAGGGTGCCATGAACGATTCCCGTCGGCGATTCATCCGCGTGGCCGGCTCCGGTGGCGTGATTCTGGCTGCCACGGCGCTGCCCGGCTGCGCACCGGTTCCGGCCGAGGCCACCGAGCCCTGGCGCACGGCCGGCCGCCACGGCGAGCCGCGGCGCAACCTGCTGTCGTACGCGATCCTTGCGCCCAACCCGCACAACCTGCAGCCGTAGATCGTCGACCTGAAGACGCCCGACGAGATCACGCTGTACTGCGACCTGCAGCGAATGCTGCCGATGACCGACCCTCCGTCGCGGCAAATCACCATCGGCCACGGGTGTTTCCTGGAACTGCTGTCGATGGCGGCCGCAGCGCAGGGCTTGCAGGCCCGCATCGAACCCTTCCCCGACGGCGAGCCCGGGCCGGACGCACTCGATGCCCGGCCCGTCGCACGCGTGCGGCTGTCGCCCGGACAGCCGGCGCGCGACCCGCTGTTCGATCAGGTGCTGGCACGCACGACCTGCAAGCAGCCGTTCGAGGCGCGCGCGGTCGAGCCGGCTGCGTTCCAGGCCTTGCTCGCCGCCGCCCGCCGTCCCGGCGTGGCGGCCGACGGCACGCAGGCGCCCGAGGCGGTTGCGCGACTCAACGACATCATGGTCCAGGCCTGGGACATCGAGCAGAACACGGCGCGCACCTGGAAGGAGAGCGTCGACCTGACCCGGGCCGGCAGCGCGGCAATCAACCGCCATCGCGACGGCATCTCGCTCGGCGGGCCGATGATGGAGATGCTCAACCTGTTCGGCCTGCTCAGCCCCGAAAAGGGCATGGACCCGAACTCGTCGTACTTCAAGGCCGGGCTCGAGCGCGTGCGCGCGTGGGCGCCTGCGACCGGCACGTGGGTGTGGCTGACGACTTCGGCGGCCGGGCGCGCCGCACAGCTCGAAGCGGGCCGCGCGTTCGTGCGCCTGCAGCTCAAGGCCGCCGAACTGGGCCTGGTGACGCAGCCCCCGAGCCAGGTCCTGCAGGAGTACCCGGAGATGCGCACGCTGCAGCAGGCGTTCGAGCGGCAGGTCGGGCAGCGCCCGGGTGAGAAGGTGCAGATGCTGGTGCGCGTGGGCCACCCCAAGGCCGACAGGGTGCCCAGCCCGCGGCGGCCGCTGGCCGCGTTCGTGCAGGCCTGACGCACGCGAATAGAATCGGGGCTCTGTCCCGGGAGTCTTCGTGCCGCCTCGCCCCCGCCCGGCCGGTCCCTCGGCCGGCCCCTCGGCCACCGCGCCCCAAGGTCGACCCGCCGTCGCCGGCGCGGCGGCCGACCCGACG
>CAYGZN010000504.1:0-2576 GCA_964354355.1 uncultured Burkholderiaceae bacterium
CGAAACGATCAGGCTCTGGCACCACGAGCACGTCAACTTCAGCCGCCTGCTGTCCGCACTCGAGCGGCAGATCGGCATCTTCCAGCGGGGCGACGACCCCAGCTACGAGCTGATGCGCGACATCGTCGAGTACATGCGAGACTACTCGGACACCTACCACCACCCGCGCGAGGACGTCGCGTTCCATCGGCTGCTCAGGCACGACCCGCGGCTGGAGCTGCCCGTCAACCGGCTGCTGCAGGAGCATCGCGTGATCGCGGCGGCCGGCGAGGACCTGCTGCTGAGGCTGCGCGAGATCCTGGTGGGGGCGGTGCTCCCCCGCGAGGTCGTGGCGGCCGCAGCCTCCACGTACCTGGTCTACTACCGGCACCACATCGCCACCGAGGAGCACGAGATCCTGCCGCGGGCCGCCCAGCTGCTCACGGACGAGGATTGGTCGGCCGTCGCGGCGGCGCTTCCCGACGTTGCCGACCCGCTGTTCGGCGACGCCCCGCAGGCCCGGTTCGCGGAGCTGCGGCGCGAGATCGCCAGCGTGCAGGCCCGTTCATGATCCGGGCCACCGACCTGCGCGGCCTCACCCGGCTCGGCTTCGACGCCACGCTCGGCGTCACCGGCGTGGTCGAGGCGATGCACCACACGATCGCACGCCGCGCCGGGATCGTCGGGAAGGCGCCCACCGGGCGCACGTCGGGCATCACCGGGGTCGTCTATCGGACGGTGCGCGGCACCACGCGGGTGATGGGCGGCGGCGTCGACGCGCTGCTGGCGGCGCTGACCGGCCGACCCGATCCCGCGGCGACGTCGCCGAGGCGCGAGGCGCTGCTGGCGGCGCTGAACGGGGTGTGGGGGGATCACCTGGCCGATTCGGGCAACACGCTGGCCATCCCGATGGGGTTTCGAATCGGCGGCCAATCGCTGGAGTTGTCGGGCGACACGCTCGCGCGCCAGATGCCCGCGGCCGGCGGCAAGCTGCTCGTGCTCGTGCACGGCCTGTGCATGAACGACCTGCAGTGGGCGCGCAACGGCCACGACCACGGCGCCGCGCTGGCCCGCGACTTCGGCTACACGCCGGTCTACCTGCACTACAACAGCGGCCGGCACGTGTCGCAGAACGGTCGCGAGTTCGCCGGCCTGCTGCAGGCGCTGACCGCGAAATGGCCGGTGCCCGTGCAGGAGCTGGTCATCGTCGGTCACAGCATGGGCGGCCTCATCGCGCGCAGCGCGTGCCACATCGGCGAGCAGGCCGGGCACCGGTGGCTCGAGCCTCTGAAGCAGCTGGTCTTCCTGGGCACGCCGCATCACGGTGCGCCGCTCGAGCGCGGCGGCCACTGGCTCGACGTGCTGATGGGCGTCAGCCCCTACGTGGCGCCGTTCACGCGGCTGGGCAAGGCGCGCAGTGCGGGCATCACCGACCTGCGCTTCGGCAACCTGCAGGACGCCGACTGGCATGGCCGGGATCGACACCACCAACGCCACGACGACCGCATCCCCACGCCGATGCCGGCGGGCGTGGACGTGTACCTGGTGGCGGCCACGTCCGGCGACAGCGCAGGCAGCCTGCGTGACCGGGTCGTCGGAGACGGGCTGGTTCCGCTGCGCAGCGCGCTCGGCGAGCACCGCGACCCGGCACGGTCGCTCGGCGTGCCGGATGCGAACCGGCGGGTCGTGACCTCGGCCAGCCACTGGGACCTGCTGGACCGCATGGACGTCTATGCGGCGGTCCGCACCTGGCTGGCACCCCGGGGGTAGCCAGCCCCCGGCCGATGGTGCTATGTTGCGGTCGCTGCCCATCCACCCTTGAAAGGAGGTGATCCGTGAAGAAACTGTCAGTGGTGCTCGCCATGCTTGCCTTTGGCACGTCCGTTGCGGTCGCTTGCCCAGGGAGTGCGATGAAGGACGCGAAGGCCGACAAGCCGGTCCCGCAGCAATCGAAGCCGGCTGCGCAGTCCTGACCTTCAGGCGGGAAATCCACGGAAGGGGGGCGTGAGCCCCCCTTCTTCTTGTGCGAAGGAGCGAGGCATGCAGCGGATCGGGTTCATCGGCGCATCCGGGCTGATGGGGCACGGCATGGCGAAGAACCTGCTGGCCAAGGGGTTTTCGGTGTCCGTCACGGTCAACCGCAACCGCGAGCGCCTCGCCGACCTGTTCGCGGCCGGCGCGACGCAGGCGGACAGCCCGGCGGCGCTGGCCGCCGCCAGCGACATCGTGTTCGTGTGCGTGACGGGCTCGCCGCAGGTCGAGTCCGTCGTGGAAGGCCCGCGCGGCCTGCTGGCCGGTGCAAGGCGGGGTCTGACGATCGTCGACTGCTCGACCAGCGAGCCCGACTCCAGCGCCCGGTTGCGGGCGAAGGCGGGGGAGTCGGGCGTGGCTTTCGTCGACGCGCCGCTGGCGCGCACGCCGGTCGAAGCCGAAGCCGGCAGGCTCAACGTGATGGTGGGCGCCGACGACGCCACGTTCGCGCGGCTCGAACCGGTGATCCGCGCGTTCGCCGAGAACGTCTTTCACGTCGGCGGCCCGGGCGCCGGCCACATCATCAAGCTGCTCAACAACTTCATCGCGCAGGCCATCTGCACGGC
>CAYGZN010000505.1:0-2571 GCA_964354355.1 uncultured Burkholderiaceae bacterium
CGGCGCTCTACGACTTCCTGGCCGCGCTCGACGCGACGGTGCTGGTGGCCACGCAGTCGCGCTACGTGATCGACCTGAACCGCCCGCCGGACGGCGACAGTCTGTACCCGGGCCAGGACACGACCGGGCTCGTGCCGGTGGACACGTTCCGCAAGGAGCCGCTGTACCGTGACGCGGTGCCCGACGCGGCCGAGATCGCGTCGCGCCGCGAGCGCTGGTGGCGCCCGTACCAGGCGGCGCTGGCGGCCGAGCTGCAGCGGCTGCGGCAGCGCCACGCGTCGGTCGTGCTGTGGGACGCGCACTCGATCGCGTCGGAGCTGCCGCGCTTCTTCCAGGGGCGCCTGCCCGACCTGAACTTCGGCACCGCCGACGGCGCCTCGTGCGATCCGGCGCTGGCCGACGCGGTGCTGAGCCCGGTCCGGGCGCAGCACGCGTTCAGCTGGGTGCTGAACGGCCGCTTCAAGGGCGGCTACATCACGCGCCGGTACGGCCGACCGAACGACGGCGTGCACGCGATCCAGCTCGAGAAGGCGCAGGTGATCTACATGGACGAGACGGCGCCGTTCGCGCTGCGGCCCGAGCGCGCCGCACGGCTGACGCCGCTGCTGCGCGCGTGCCTGGGCGCGGCGGCGCGCTGGGCGAACGGGTCACCGGCCTAGTTGCGGGCGTGCTGCGCCGCGCCGTCGCGCACCCCGGCGAACCAGCGCGCGTGCAGCGGCGCGGCGCCCATCGCGTAGGCCAGCTCGGCGGGTCGCTCGACGTCCCACAGCGCGAGGTCCGCCCACGCGCCCGCGGTGATCGTGCCGACCTGGCCGGTGAGCCCCAGCGCGCGTGCGGCGTGGACGGTGAACCCCGCGAGCGCTTCCTGCGGCGTCAGCCGGAACAGCGTACAACCCATGTTCATCGCGAGCAGCGGCGACAGCAGCGGCGACGAGCCGGGATTGCTGTCGGTCGCCAGCGCGATCGGCACGCCGTGGCGGCGCAGCGCGTCCACGGGCGGGCGCTGCGTCTCGCGCAGGAAGTAGAAGGCGCCGGGCAGCAGCACCGCGACCGTGCCGGCGGCCGCCATCGCCGCCAGGCCCGCTTCGTCGGTGTACTCGAGGTGGTCGGCCGACAGCGCGCGGTGGTGCGCGGCCAGCGCGGCGCCGCCCAGGTTCGACAGCTGGTCGGCGTGCAGCTTGACCGGCAGGCCGGCGCGCGCCGCGGCGTCGAACACGCGGGTGACCTGCGCCGGCGAGAACGCGATCGACTCGCAGAATGCGTCGACCGCGTCGGCCAGGCCGCGCGCGGCCGCAGCCGGCACCATCTCCTCGGACACCAGGGCCACGTAGTCGTCGCCCCGGCCCGCGAATTCCGGCGGCAGTGCATGGGCCCCCAGCAGCGTGGTCGACACCCGCACAGCGTGGTGCGCCGCCAGTGCGCGCGCCACCTCGAGCATCTTCAGCTCGTTGGCCAGGTCCAGACCGTAGCCCGACTTGATCTCCACGGTGGTGACACCCTCGGCGAGCAGGCGCGACAGCCGGCGCGCGGCCGCCGCCTCGAGTTCGGCGGCGCCGGCCGCGCGCGTGGCGCGCACCGTCGACACGATGCCGCCGCCGGAGCGCGCGATTTCCGCGTAGCTCGACCCCTGCAGGCGCAGTTCGAACTCGTGCGCGCGGTTGCCGCCGTAGACCAGGTGCGTGTGGCAGTCGACCAGCCCGGGCGTCAGCCAGCGGTTGCCGCAGTCGTACTCGTTGCGCGCGAAAAACCGGGGTGCGTGCCCGCGCGGCCCGACCCACGCGACGCGGCCGTCGCGCACGGCCACGCAGGCGTCGACGATCGCGCCGAAGCCGTCGCCCGTCATCGTCGCGACGCGGCAGTTTCCGATCAGCAGATCGACGTCCATGGGTGGGTATCATAGGGCCATGTTGACCCTCGACGCCCGCTGGGTCCTGACCGAGCAGGGATGGCGCGCCGATGCCCGGATCACGGTCGGCGACGACGGCCGGATCGCGTCGATCCAGGACCGCCGTGCGGGTGCAGGCGCGACGCCGAACCGCGCAGCGCCGGCCAGCGGCGCGCCGTCGCCTGCCAAGGGCGCGCCGCCTGCCGGTGGCACACCGGCGGGGGGCGGCGCACCGTCCGCGACCTCGGACGTCGTCGTTCCGGGCATGCCCGACGCCCACTGCCACGCGTTCCAGTACGGCATCGCCGGTCTCACCGAGCGGGCCGGCGGGCGCGGCGACAGTTTCTGGACCTGGCGCGACCGGATGTACGGGTCGCTGACCCGGCTCGACGCCGCGGGTCTGGAGCGCGTGGCCACGTCGCTGTATCGCGCCCTTCGCGAACGCGGCTACACCTCGGTCGCGGAATTCCACTACCTGCATCGGCTCGGCTCGGATCCCAGCCATCGGGCCGGATTCGCGTCCGCGCTCGAAAGCGCGCAGGCGCTGATGCGCGCGGCCGCGGCCGCGGGGGTCGGCCTGCTGCTGCTGCCGGTGCTGTACCGGTGGGGCGGATTCGGGCGGACGCCGCTTGCGCCGCGCCAGGCGCGCTTCGCGCTGGCGCGCGACGATTATCGGCGCCTGTTCG
>CAYGZN010000506.1:0-2563 GCA_964354355.1 uncultured Burkholderiaceae bacterium
CTGCGTGGTCACGAGCCGGCTCATCACGATGTTCAGCACGAACACCGACACCGCCAGGAAGAACGACGGCAGCACGCTGCCCATCACCTGCCACTGCCCCAGCTCCTGCGTGATGATCCGGTGCGAGATCTGCCACTCGCGCGAGAAGGCGCCGCGCGAGCCGTAGCGCGCCAGGCGCCGATCCATCTCGGCCAGCACCGCCGACTCCGACGCACCCGGCAGCAGCCTCACCGAGACGGCGTTGAAGGCGCCCTGCATCGACAGGGAGGCGGCCAGCCGCTCGCGGTCGGTCCACACCACGCCGAACCACTGGTCGTCGGGCATCGCCCCTTCGCGCGTCGCGAAGATGAACTCGGGCGACAGCGCCACGCCGGTCACCGTGAACGTCTGCAGCCGCCCGTTGAGCACCGCCGTCAGCATCGAGCCCGGCCCCAGCCCGCGCGCCCGGGCGAACGACTCGTTGATGACCACCGTGTCGCGCTCGCCCGCCGCGGGCAGCCGCCCCGCGCGCAGCTGCAGGCCGTTCAGGCCCCGCTCGAACTCGCGCGGCGCCACGCCGATGAAACGGCCCATGACGGGCTGCACCACGCCGGGCACGTCGAGCTGAACGTCCCAGACCAGCCGGGTCTGCACGACGGCCACGCCGGGCAGCGCGCGCAGCTCGTCGCCCACCGATTCCGGGGCCCGCTTGACGTACGCGAACAGGTCCGCGAACCGTGCGTCGCGGTAGTACGTGTCGCGCGCGTCCATCAGCGACTCGTAGGTCGCGAACGAGCCGATGAAGCCGCCCGTGCCGCAGGCGATCACCAGCGCGATCGTCAGCGCCTGCGCCCAGATCGCCCGCAGGTCGCGCACCAGCTTGCGATCGAGCGCCTTCACCAGGACAGCTCCTCGGGCCGCAGCCGGTGCGCATTGCGCGTCTGCGCGCCGATGCGGCCGTCGACCATGCGCAGCACCCGGTCGGCCATGCCGGCGATTGCGGCGTTGTGCGTGATGACGATCACCGTCGTGCCCAGCTCCTGGTTGATCCGGGCCAGCACCTCGAGCACCAGCTTGCCGGTCTGGTAGTCCAGCGCGCCGGTGGGCTCGTCGCACAGCAGCAGGTCCGGGCGCTTGGCGACCGCACGCGCGATCGCGACCCGCTGCTGCTCGCCCCCCGAGAGCTGCGCCGGGAAGTGGTCCTGCCGCTCGGCCAGCCCGACCCACTGCAGCGCCTGCGCGGCCGGCATCGGGTTCTCGCACAGGTCCGTGACCAGCTCCACGTTCTCGCGCGCGGTCAGGCTCGACACCAGGTTGTAGAACTGGAAGACGAAACCCACGCTGTGGCGCCGGTAGCGGGTCAGCGTCGCCTCGTCGGCATGCGCCAGGTCCAGGTCGCGCCAGCGGACCTCGCCCGAGGTGGCGGTGTCCAGGCCGCCCAGGATGTTCAGCAGCGTGGACTTGCCGCTGCCCGACGCGCCCAGCAGCACGATGAACTCTCCGGGCGTGACGTCCAGGTCCACGCCGGACAGCGCACGGACCTCGACCTCGCCCATCCGGTAGACCTTGGTCAGGCCGTGAACGTGGAACAGCAGGCCGGTCGGTGGCGCGTCGATGCGGATCCCGCGTGATGTCATGCCGCCCTGCGGCGAATCGGTTCAGCGTACCCTGCGAGGGTATCGCGCAAGTCCGCCGGGCCAATTGAGGCAGGTCAAGACGCGGCGTGTGCACGGCGATATGCTGGGCTGGCACGCGAAACCGCCCGAAAAGAAGGCGCTGGACGCGAAGCCGCCCGAGACGAGTCCCCCGATGAGCCACCCGATGACCGCATCCGTGCCCGACACCTTCGAGGCGATGGCCTTCGACGGCGCGGCGGCGTTGTCCTGGCGCCGATTTCCGCTGCGCGCGCCCGGACCGCATGAGCTGCTGGTGCGCGTCCGGGCCTGCGGCGTGTGCCGGACCGACCTGCACATCGTCGACGGCGAACTGGCGCCGCCCGCCCTGCCGGTCGTGCCGGGTCACGAAGTCGTGGGCACCGTGCTGGCCTGCGGCAGCCTGGCCGAGGGCTTCGCGGTCGGCGACCGGGTCGGGGTCGCCTGGCTGCACGACACCTGCCTGCACTGCCGCTGGTGCAACAGCGGGCGCGAGAACCTGTGCCCCGATGCGCGCTTCACGGGCCTGCACGTCCACGGCGGCTACGCGACGCACGCGCTGGCCGACGCACGGTTCTGCCTGCACGTCCCGCCGGGCTACGGCGACGTCGAGGCGACCCCGCTGCTGTGCGCCGGGCTGATCGGCTTTCGCGCGCTGCGCGCCGCCGGTGACGATGCGAAACGCATCGGCATCTACGGCTTCGGCGCGGCCGGGCATCTGGTCGCGCAGGCAGCGCTGCACGAGGGTCGCGAGGTGTTCGCATTCACGCGCCCGGGCGACGAGGCCGCTCAGGCGCTGGCCCGCAGCCTGGGCGCCAGCTGGGCCGGCGATTCGTCGCAGCCCGCGCCGCAACCGCTGGATGCGGCGCTGCTGTTCGCGCCGCTGGGTGCGCTCGTGCCCAAGGCGCTGCTCGACGTGGCGCCCGGAGGCA
>CAYGZN010000507.1:0-2561 GCA_964354355.1 uncultured Burkholderiaceae bacterium
TCGGTCGCCGTGGCTAAGCGCAGATACTGAGGCTTCCCGGTCGGCAGGTCGACCTCGACCGTCGCGGCCGGATCGACCTTGCGAACGGCCTCGGAAACGGCCCGGGCGCAGTGCCCGCAGGTCATTCCCTGGACGTCGAGCTGGTGCTGCATCGCATTTCCTCCTGGTGGCGGGCTCGCGCAACTGCGCCCGGGACCTGAATCGCCCGAACTTGGCTCACAGCCCGAACTTGCCTCGCTTGACCTTGCCCCCATGATAAGGCTAAGTGTCCCTCCGACCATGACCTGCGCCCGCAGCCACCGCCCGATGACCCCGACGGCCCGCGAATGACCGCCGCCAGCGCCGCCCTCACCGCCCCCGCTGCGGCCGGCAGCAGCGAAGCCGTGCTGGCGCTGCCCGTCGACGGGATGACCTGCGCGTCGTGCGTCGCCCGAGTCGAGCGGGCGCTGCGCAAGGTGCCCGGCGTCACCGATGCCACCGTCAACCTCGCTTCCGAGACGGCCACCGTCAGGGGCCATGCGCTGCGCGCCGCGCCGCTGATCGGCGCGATCGAGTCGGCCGGCTATCACACCGCGACCACGACGATCGATCTGGCCGTCGAGGGAATGACCTGCGCGTCGTGCGTGTCGCGGGTCGAGCGCGCGCTGCAGCGGCTGCCGTTCGTGACCGGCGCGACGGTCAACCTGGCGGCGGAGACTGCGCGCGTGACCGTGCTCGGTGTCGCCGCGGACCTCGAGCCGGCGGTGCTGCAGGCCGTCGCCGGCGCCGGCTACCGGGCCGTCGCGCGCCACGCGGGGGCTGCAGCCGACGACGCGACGGCGCTGGCGCAGCGCGTGCGCCGCGAACGCCGAACGGTCTGGATCGCGCTGGCGCTGGCCGCGCCGCTCGCGCTGCCGATGGTCGGCGACCTGTTCGGCCGCCACTGGATGCTGCCCGGATGGGCGCAGTTCCTGGTCGCCACCCCCGTGCAGTTCGTGCTGGGAGCGCGCTTCTACCGTGCCGGCTGGAGCGCGCTGAAGGCCGGCACCGGCAACATGGACCTGCTGGTGGCGATCGGCACGACGGCCGGCTGGGGCCTGTCGACGTGGCTGTGGCTGACCGCCCCCGAGGGCCACGCGCCGCACCTGTACTACGAGGGCTCGGCAGTCGTGATCGCGCTGGTGCTGCTGGGCAAGTACCTCGAGTCGCGCGCCAAGCGGCAGACCACCGCCGCGATCCGCGCGCTGCAGGCGCTGCGGCCCGACACCGCGCGTCGGGTGGTCGACGGCACCGAGCGCGACGTCCCGCTGGCCGAGGTCGCCGTCGGCGACCGGCTGGTCGTGCTGCCCGGTGAGCGCATCCCGCTCGATGGCTCGCTGGTGGACGGACTCACGCAGGTCGACGAGTCGATGCTGACCGGCGAGCCGCTGCCGGTCCCGCGCGCACCGGGCGACGCGCTGGTCGGCGGTTCGATCAACGGCGAGGGCCGAATCGTCTTTCAGGTCCGCGCGGTGGGCGCGGAAACCGTGCTGGCCCGCATCGTCAGGATGGTCAGCGACGCCCAGGCCGCGCGCGCACCGATCCAGCGCGTCGTCGACCGCGTCTCGGCGGTGTTCGTGCCGGTCGTGCTGGCGATCGCCCTGGCGACGTTCGCCGGCTGGCTGCTGGCCGGCCACGGGGCGGAACGCGCGATCATCAACGCCGTCTCCGTGCTGGTCATCGCCTGCCCCTGTGCGCTGGGCCTGGCCACCCCCGCGGCGATCATGGCAGGCACCGGGGTGGCCGCACGCAGCGGGATCCTGATCAAGGACGCGCAGGCGCTCGAGCTCGCCCATCGGGTGCGCGTGGTGGCTTTCGACAAGACCGGCACGCTGACCGTCGGTCGACCGACGCTGGTGTCGCTCAGCGCGGCCGACGGCGTTGCGCCGGACGAGCTGCTGGAACGGGCCGCGGCCGTCCAGGCGGGCAGCGAACACCCGCTCGGGCGGGCCGTCGCCGAGGCCGCGCGCAGCCGCGGGCTGGCCATCGAGCCGGCGCAGGGCGTGCGTGCACTCCCCGGCAGGGGCGTCGAAGGGACCACGCGCGGTGGCGTCGTTCGAATCGGCAGCGCTGCGCTGATGCGCGACCTCGGGGTCGCGTGCGGCGCGCTGGCCGACGAGGCCGACCGGCAGCAGTCCGCGGGGCGCTCGGTGTCCTGGGTCGCCGGGTGCCCGCCACAGGGACCCGCGCGCCTGCTCGGGCTGCTGGCCTTCGGCGACTCGCTGAAGCCGCACGCCGCGCAGGCGATCCGCACGCTGCGCGCGCAGGGCATCCGCAGCGTGATGATCTCGGGGGACAACCGGGGCGCCGCGGAAGCGGTCGGGCGCGAACTGGGCATCGACGAGGTCATGGCCGAGGTGCTGCCCGCCGACAAGGCCGCCCGGATCGTGGCGCTGCGCGCCGCGGCTGGCGGGCACGGCGGCGCCGTCGCCATGGTGGGCGACGGCATCAACGACGCGCCGGCGCTGGCCGCGGCCGACGTCGGCATCGCGATGGGCACCGGCACCGACGTGGCGATGCACACGGCCGGCATCACGCTGATG
>CAYGZN010000508.1:0-2559 GCA_964354355.1 uncultured Burkholderiaceae bacterium
GCGCCACCGTCTTCTCGACATCGACGACCGGCCCGTCGTCGCCGGTGCCGTCCACGATCAGGCACAGCGTCACCTTCGGGCACTGTCCGATCGCCTGCAATGCGACGTCGCGCCGCGCGCGCGACGTGATCAGCACCCGGGACTGGCTGTTGTTGACGATGTAGGCCAGCTCGTCGGCGGTCAGGTACGAGTTGACGCAGGTGTAGTACAGCCCCGTGCGCTCGCCGGCCCCGCAGCACTCCAGGTACCGGCTGTTGTTCTCCATGAAGATCGCGTAGTGGTCCAGTCGCTGCAGCCCGTGGGCGCGAAGCAGATGGGCCAGGCGGTTGGTGCGCGCCTCGAACTGCGCGTAGGTGACCGCCTCGCCGGTGGCGGCCATGATGAAGGCCGGCTGGTCGGCGCGGGTCCGGGCGTGGGTGCCTGCGTACATCGGTGAGTCTCCTCGGGGGCCCTCGTCGGGGCGCGGCTCGCCATTGTAGGGGGGTGGATCACTGGTCGGTCAACGCGTTGCGCGCCTCGATCGCCGCCGCGCGGCGCAGGTCGTCGCGATCGGTGCCGAGCTCGAAGTCGACGTGGTGCAGCGTGCCGTCGAACCGGAACGGCCCGGCGTAGTCCGCGCACACGGTCGATCCGTGGTCGGCGCCGATGTCCATGCCGGCCACACTCTGGCGCCACGGCATCAGCGCGATCGCCCCCTCGCCGGCCGGCTCGCCGTCGACCAGCAGCGTGGCCGTGCCCGCGTGATCGGCGGTCTTGCGGAACTGCACCGCCACCTCGCAGCGGCCGGTGCGCAGTTCGAGCGCGCCGGAAACCCGCGTGACCTGCCCGATCCGGTTGTAGACGAAGTGCAGGCGGTTGTCGCGGATGTACAGGCAGTAGCCACCGGTGCGTGCACCGCACGCCACCAGCGCACCGTGCTGCCCGGGCGAGCTGCGATCGATGCCCGCTGCGATCCGGAACGAGCGGTTGCGGATGTCCGGCACCGCGAAGCGATCGATGTGCGGCGTGCCCGGCAGGTAGCGGTAGCGCAGCCGGGGGCCGCCGGCCGTCGGGCGGCGCTGCACGAACAGCTCGATGCCCCGGTCGTCCAGCGGCAGCACGTTGTAGCGGCCCGCCTCGGCCCACCACGCCGCGACCAGTTCCGCGAGCTTGTCGGGCCGCTGAGCGGCGAGGTCGTTGCACTCGGCGAAATCGTGTTCGGTGTCGTACAGCATCCAGACGTCGTTCGCGAAGGCGTCGCCCTGCCGGTGGCGGGTCACCGCCTTCCAGCCGTCCAGCCAGATCGCGCGGTGGCCCAGCATCTCGTAGTACTGGACACGGTGCCGACCCGGTGCGACGCCGTCCCCGAAGGTGTACGCGAAGCTGGTGCCCTCGACCGGCAGCTGCGGCACGCCGCGGTACAGGTCCGGCGCGTCGATGCCGACGCACTCGAGGATCGTCGGATAGATGTCGATCACGTGGTGGTACTGCGTGCGGACCGCACCGGCGTCGCGGATGCGGGCCGGCCACGACACGATCAGCGGGTCGCGGATGCCGCCCTCGTGCGTGTTCTGCTTGTAGAAGCGCAGCGGCGTGTTGCCGACCTGCGCCCAGCCGCGCGGGTAGTTGTTGTACAGGTTCGGGCCGCCGATCTCGTCGATGCGCCCGACCATGTCGGCCACCGGCTCGGTCAGCCGGTTGAAGAACGCCAGCTCGTTGAGCACCCCGTCGCGCCCGCCCTCCTGGCTCGCGCCGTTGTCCGACAGCAGCACCACCAGCGTGTTGTCCAGGCTGCCGATCGCCTTCAGGAACTCCAGCAGCCGGCCGATCTGCCGGTCGGTGTGGTCCAGGAAGCCGGCGAAGGCTTCCTGCATCCGCGCGTACAGCCGGCGCGCGTCGGCGTCGAGTTCGTCCCACGCGGTCACGTCGGGGTTGCGCGGCGACAGGCGGGCATTGGGAGGCACAATGCCCAGTTCCTTCTGGCGCGCGAACCACGCCTCGCGCGTCGCGTCCCAGCCGCGGTCGTAGCGGCCCCGGTACTTCTCGATGAACTCGGGGGGCGCCTGGTGCGGCGAGTGGGTCGCGCCGAACGCCAGGTACATCATGAACGGCCGGTCGCCGCCGGTCGAGCGCTGCGCCGTGACGAACCCGATCGCCTGGTCCACGAGGTCCTCGGACAGGTGGTAGCCGGGCCGGCTGGGCGGATCGATCGGGTGGTTGTCGACGGTCAGCTCGGGCGAATACTGGTCGGTGGCGCCGCCCAGGAACCCGTAGTAGCGGTCGAAGCCGCGCTGCAGCGGCCACTGCTCGAACGGGCCTGCGGGCCCGCAGTCCTCCATGTTGGCCAGGTGCCACTTGCCCAGCGCGAAGGTGTTGTAGCCGTTGCCGCGCAGCACCTCCGCAAGGGTCGCCGCCTTGTTCGTGATGAAGCCGCGGCAGTTGGAGAACCCGGTGTCCGCGTTGCTCAGGAAACGCATGCCGACCGAATGGTGGTTGCGTCCGCTGAGCAGGCAGGCGCGCGTGGGCGAGCACAGCGCGGTGGTGTGGAAGTTGTTGTAGCGCAGCCCGCGCGCGGCCAGC
>CAYGZN010000509.1:0-2557 GCA_964354355.1 uncultured Burkholderiaceae bacterium
TGATGGCAGGGGCGATGGCCGGCGGCGCGCTGATGGCGCAACTGGCGCAGTTCGACGCCTTCCGGGGGCTCGGCGACGCGTCGCTGCAGGCGCTGTCGGCCGCCGCCGTGCCCGTCGCCGCGCGGGCCGGCGACACCGTGCTCGAGGCCGGCCAGGGCGGGCGGTTCGTTGCGCTGCTCGAGGGGGCCATCGAGGTTCCCGGCGTGCTCGGTCCGGCCGGCGGCGACCTGCTGCTCGAGCCGGGCGCGGTGTTCCCGGTCAACGCGCTGCTGGCTCGCCGCGGCGTGTCCAGCGCGTACGTTGCGCGCCAGGACTGCCGTTGCCTGGCCTGGCCGGCCGAGACGTTCGAGGCACTGTACGCGTCCGAGGAGTCGTTCCGGACCCACTGTTCGCAGCTGATCGAGCAGCTGGCGTCGTCCTCGCTGCAGCGGCTGCACGGCGCGCGGGTCGTGCCCGGCGACGCGCTGCTCGCGACCCGGCTCGGCGACGCGGTCGGCCGCACGCCGGTCGTCGTCACGCCGGCGACCAGCCTGCGCGAGGCGCTGCAGCTGATGCGGCGCGAGCGCGTCGGCTCGGTGATCGTGATCGACCCCGAGTCGCGCCCGCAGGCGATCCTGACGCTGCAGGACGTGCTCCAGCGGGTCGCCGTCGAGCAGCCCGACCTGGCCCGCCCGGTCAGCGAATTCGCCTCGGCGGTGCGCTGGACCGCGTCGGCCGACGCCCCCGCGCTCGAGGCGGCGATGCTGATGGCCCGCCACGGCGTGCGGCACATCCCGGTGCTCGAGCGCGGGCGGCTCGCGGGGGTGGTGTCGGAGGGGCAGCTGTACGCGATCCAGCACGGCGGGCTGCGCAAGGTGGCGTCGCGCATCCGGCACGCCGACAGTGGCGACGACCTGCGCTCGGCCGGCGCGCTGGTCCGCGAACTGGTGGCCGGCATGATGGAGCTCGGGTCCGACGCCGAGCCGATCACGCGGCTCGTGTCGTCGCTGAACGACTCGATCGCGGTGCGCGCGATCGAACTGGCCGCCCGCGACTTCGCGCCGCCCGACGTCCCGTGGGCGTGGATCGCATTGGGCAGCGAGGGCCGCGAGGAGCAGACGCTGGCCACCGACCAGGACAACGGCATCGTGTTCGAGGCCGCCGAGCCGGGCCCGGTCCGCGAGGCCTTCGTGCCGTTCGCGCAGCGCGTGAACGTGCTGCTGGACGCCGCCGGCTTTGCGCTGTGCAAGGGCGAGATCATGGCCGGCAACCCGCGCTGGTGCCTGTCGAGCCAGGAGTGGCGCGACCGCTTCGCCACCTGGATCGACGTGCCCGAGCCGCAGGCGCTGCTGCACGCGGCGATCTTCTTCGATTTTCGCGCGGTGCACGGCGACGCGACGCTGGTCGCGCGGCTGCGCGGCTGGCTCGGCGAGCGCGTCGCCGGCAACGACCGGTTCCTGCTGCTGATGGCGCACAACGCGCTGCAGAACCAGCCGCCGCTGGGCTTGATCCGCGACTTCGTGCTGACCGGCACCGGCGAGCACAAGGGCAAGCTCGACCTGAAGGTCAATGGCGTGCAGCTGTTCGTCGAGGCCGCCCGCATCTACGCGCTGGCCAACGGTGTCGACGTGTGCAACACGATCGGGCGCCTGCGCGCGAGCGGCGAGCGCGCGCGCATCCCGGCGGTCGAGATCGAGGCGTGGGTCGAAGCCTTCCGCTTCCTGCAGACGCTGCGCCTGCGCCTGAACGTCGAGCAGGTCCGCGGCAATGCCCCGCTGCACAACTTCCTGGCTCCGGCCACGCTCAACGAGCTGGACCGCACGGTGCTGCGCGAGTCGATGCGCCAGGCGCGCCGGCTGCAGGCCCGCCTGACCCGCGACTACGGCGGCGGCGCGCGCGGCCTGGGGTAGCGGCGCGGTCCCTGGTCGAGGCCGTAAGCCTGCCGCAAGCTCCGCGTAAGAGCCGCGTAAGTCCCGCCTGCCACGCTGTGGCCCGGTCCCCAAAACGAAACTTGGTTGAGCAGGGAGAGCACACATGGCAAGCATCGACTGGGCCGCGATCCACGCGGATTCCCGTTTCCAGGAGCTGTACCGCAAGAAGAGCCGGTTCCTGTGGGGTCTGATGATCTTTGCGGTCGTCTACTACTTCGCGCTGCCGCTCGGCGCGGCCTACTTCACCGAACTGTTCAAGGTCAAGGTCTACGGGCCGATCAACGTCGGGCTGCTGTTCGCGCTGTCGCAGTTCATCGTGGCCTGGGGCATCGCGTTCATCTACTCGAGAAAGGCGCAGGCGTTCGACGCGCTGGCCGCCGAGATCACCCGCTCGGCACTGGGAGGCCGCAAATGAACCTCAAGCGCACAGGCATCCTCGCGGTCCTGGGGGCCGCACTCGGACTGGCCAGCGGGTCTGCGTTCGCGCAGGCGGTTCCGCCCGAGTTCAAGTACCTGACCTTCATCGTGTTCGGCGCGATCATCGGCGTGACGATGTTCGTCACGTACCTCGCGTCCAAGAAGACCAAGACCGCGGCCGACTTCTACACCGCCGGCGGCGGTGTCTCTGGCCTGCAGAACGGCTGGGC
>CAYGZN010000510.1:0-2556 GCA_964354355.1 uncultured Burkholderiaceae bacterium
GATGCCGCCGCCCGGAGCCCGCAGCGCGCGGGCCGATGGGTAATATAATGCATAATACATAGAATAGAGAATTTTATTGCATCGTTGCGCCGATCCTTGTACAGTCCCGACTCGCCGACGGGCACGACAGGAGATGACGATGGGAGCCAGCGACTCAGCCGATTTCGCCCAGGTGCCCCGGGTGCTGTTCGACACTCACCCCGACCGCTACCGCCACTGGAAGCTCGACGTGCAGGGCGACGTCGCGCGGCTGACGCTGGACATCCAGGAGGACGGCGGCCTGGTGCCCGGATACAAGCTCAAGCTGAACTCGTACGACCTCGGCGTCGACATCGAGCTGAACGACGCGATGAACCGCATCCGCTTCGAGCACCCGAACGTCAAGTGCGTGGTGCTGGGCAGCGGCAAAGCCCGCATGTTCTGCTCGGGCGCCAACATCTACATGCTCGGACAGTCCAGCCACGCGTGGAAGGTCAACTTCTGCAAGTTCACCAACGAGACCCGCAACGGGCTGGAGGACTCGAGCGCGCACAGCGGCCTGCGGACGCTGGCCGCGGTCAACGGCGCCTGCGCGGGCGGCGGCTACGAGCTGGCGCTGGCCTGCGACGAGATCCTGATGGTCGACGACCGGTCCACGACGGTCAGCCTGCCGGAGGTGCCGCTGCTGGGGGTGCTGCCCGGCACCGGCGGCCTGACCCGGCTGATCGACAAGCGCCGCGTCCGGCACGACCTGGCCGACGTGTTCTGCACCACCGCCGAAGGGGTCCGCGCCGAACGGGCGCGGCAGTGGCGGCTCGTCGATCACGTCGCGCGCCCGCAGCACTTCGAGGACGCCGTGCGCGAGCACGCCGCGCGCCTGGCGGGCACCAGCCGGCGACCGAGCGGCGCGGCGGGCATCACGCTCGAGCCGCTGCAGCGAACCATCGACGACGCGGGCATCCACTATCCGCTGGTCGACGTGCGCATCGACCGCGACGCCCGGCGCGCGAACCTGCTGCTGCGCGGGCCGGCGCACGATGCGCCGGCCGATGCCGCCGCAGCGCGCGCGCGGGGTGCCCGGTTCTGGCCGCTGGCGCTGGCGCGCGAGCTCGAGGACGCGATGCTGCTGCTGCGCCACAACGAGCTGGCCGTCGGGCTGTGGGTGTTCAGCAGCGAGGGGGATCCGGCGCGGGTGCTGGCCCACGACGCGTTCCTCGAGGCGCACGGCGGCGACTGGTTCGTGACCGAGACCGTCGGCGCGCTCAGGCGGACGCTGTCGCGCATCGACGTGTCCTCGCGCTCGCTGTTCACGCTGGTGCAGCCGGGGTCGTGCTTCGCGGGCACGCTGCTCGAGGTCGCCATGGCCAGCGACCGGATCTACATGCTCGATTCGGCGCAGGCCGGGCAGGCGACGTCGCTGACCTTGTCCAACGCGAACTTCGGCGCCTACCCGATGGCCAGTGGCGTGACCCGGCTCACCGCGCACTACAGCGGCCTGCTGCCGCAGGGGCTGGCGCAGCAGGTCGGGGCGGCACTCGCGCCGCACGCGTGCGCCGCGCTCGGCCTGGTCACGGCCGCACCGGACGAGCTCGACTGGGACGAGGAGATCCGGCTGGCCGTCGAGGAGCGCGTCGCGCTGTCGCCCGACGCCCTGACCGGCATGGAGGCGAGCCTGCGCTTCGCCGGTCCCGAGACGATGCTCACGCGCGTGTTCGCCCGCCTGACCGCGTGGCAGAACTGGGTGTTCAACCGGCCCAACGCCACCGGCGAAGAAGGCGCCCTGCGGCGCTACGGCACCGGCGCCAAGGCGAAATTCAACTGGGAGCGGGTCTGACGCGCACCGCGCGTGGACCGGCCGTCTTCGTCGACCTCGACTTCGCCGGCATTCGGCGACAACCCTCTGGAGATGCACCATGGCGATCGACTACAACGAGCGGATTCCGAACAACGTCGAGCTCTCGGGCAACAAGACGCTGCAGCGCGCGCTGGAGCACTGGCAGCCGGCGTACCTGGACTGGTGGAGCGAGATGGGCCCCGACAAGTCGCAGTCGATGGACGTCTACCTGCGCACGGCGACCAGCGTCGACCCCAAGGGCTGGGCGCACTTCGACTACGTGCGCATGCCCGAGTACCGCTGGGGGATCTTCCTGACCCCGCGCGACGCCGATCGAAAGATCGCGTTCGGCGCGCACAAGGGTGACGCGGTCTGGCAGGAGGTGCCCGGCGAGTACCGTTCCACGCTGCGCCGGATCATCGTCACGCAGGGCGACACCGAGCCCGCGTCGGTCGAGCAGCAGCGCCACCTCGGGCTGACCTGCCCGTCGCTGTACGACATGCGCAACCTGTTCCAGGTCAACGTCGAGGAGGGGCGCCACCTGTGGGCGATGGTGTACCTGCTGCACGCGCACTTCGGCCGTGACGGCCGCGAGGAGGCCGAGGCGCTGCTCGAGCGCCGCTCCGGCGACGCCGACAACCCGCGCATCCTGGGCGCCTTCAACGAGCCCACGCCCGACTGGCTGTCGTTCTTCATGTTCACGTTCTTCACCGACCGCGACGGCAAGTACCAGCTCTGCTCGC
>CAYGZN010000511.1:0-2555 GCA_964354355.1 uncultured Burkholderiaceae bacterium
ACTGGACATCATGGCGCACGCGCGCAAGCGCCTCGGTGCGGCGGTCGCACCCAAGGAGATCGCCTTCCTGCCGACGCTGCCGCGCACGCGCAGCGGCAAGATCATGCGCCGGCTGCTCAAGGCACGCGAACTCGGCCTGCCCGAAGGCGACACCTCGACGCTGGAGGGAGGCGGATGAGCACGCACGTCCCTGCGCCGCCCACGGGCCCCGTCCGTTGGGACAAGGTCTTCGCGCTGAAGCTGCTGGCCGACATGGTCCGCATCCGGCGCATGGAGGAGCGCTGCGCCGAGCTGTACGGCCAGCAGAAGATCCGCGGCTTCCTGCACCTGTACATCGGCGAGGAGGCCGTTGCGGTGGGCGCGCTCAACGCGCTGCGGGCCGACGACAACCTGGTGGCCACGTATCGCGAGCACGGCCACGCGCTGGTGCGCGGGCTGTCAATGGGCTCGATCATGGCCGAGATGTACGGCAAGCAGGAAGGCTGCGCGCGCGGGCGGGGCGGCTCGATGCACCTGTTCGACCGCGCAACGCGCCTGTACGGCGGGCACGGCATCGTCGGCGGCGGACTGCCGGTCGCCGTCGGCCTGGCGCTGGCCGACCGGATGCAGCAGCGGCGCGCGCTGACCGCGTGCTTCTTCGGCGACGGTGCGGTCGCCGAGGGCGCGTTTCACGAGTCGATGAACCTGGCGGCGGTCTGGAAGCTGCCGGTGCTGTTCTGCTGCGAGAACAACCTGTACGCGATGGGCACTGCGATCGAGCGTTACGAGTCGCAGCCCGACCTTTGCGTCAAGGCGTCCTCGTACAGCATGCCGGCGACCCGCGTCGACGGCATGGACGTGGTCGCGGTGCGCGAGGCGACGCAGGCGGCGGCCGAGTTCGTGCGCGACGGCGGCGGCCCGATGTTCCTGGAATTCCGCACGTACCGCTTCCGCGCGCACTCGATGTTCGACGCCGAGCTGTACCGCGAGAAGACCGAGGTCGAGGAGTGGAAGACGCGAGGCCCGATCCACAGCTTCACCGTGCGCCTCAAGGCACAGGGCACGCTGACCGAGGCGGAGTTCGTCGCGATCGATGCGGCCGCGCAGGCGGAGGTCGACGAGGCGGTGGCCTTCGCCGAGGCCGGGACCTGGGAGCCGATCGATGAGCTGGCGCGCGACCTGCTCACGCCGCCGGAGCAGCCGTCGTGAGCCGCACGATCACCTACCGCGAGGCGCTGCGCGAGGCGCTGCAGGAAGCGCTGCGCACCGATCCCCGCGTGTTCCTGATGGGCGAGGACGTCGGCGAGTACGGCGGCACCTACGCCGTGTCCAAAGGCCTGCTCGAGGAATTCGGCCCCGAGCGGATTCGCGACACGCCGCTGTCCGAGCTCGGGTTCGTCGGCGCCGGTGTCGGCGCGGCGCTGGGCGGCATGCGCCCGGTCGTCGAGGTGATGACGGTGAACTTCAGCCTGCTGGCGCTGGATGCGATCGTCAACACGGCGGCGCTGTACCGTCACATGTCGGGCGGACAGTTCTCGGTGCCGGTGGTGATCCGCATGGCCACCGGTGCCGGGCGGCAGGTGGCCGCCCAGCATTCGCACAGCTTCGAGGGATGGTACGCGCACATTCCGGGCATCACGATCGTGGCGCCCGGCACCGTCGAGGACGCGCGCGGCATGCTGGCGCCGGCACTGGCCGACCCCGATCCCGTGCTGTTCTTCGAGCACGCGCAGCTCTACAACCTGCAGGGCGAGGTGCCCGACGACTGTCGGGTCGACCTCCGCAGCGCGAAGGTCCGTCGCGCCGGCACGGACGTCAGCCTGATCACCTACGGCGGGTCGCTGCCCAAGACGCTGGCCGCGGCCGAAGAGCTGGCCGCTGCCGGCATCTCCGCCGAGGTCGTCGACCTGCGCGTGCTGCGCCCGCTGGACGACGCGACGGTGATGGGCTCGGTGCGCAAGTGCCGCCGCGCGGTCGTCGTCGACGAGGGCTGGCGCTCGGGCAGCCTGGCGGCCGAGGTGATGGCGCGCATCGTCGAGCAGGCGTTCTACGACCTGGACGCGCCGCTGGCCCGCGTGTGCAGCGAGGAAGTGCCGATCCCGTACGCGCGCCACATGGAGGAGGCGGCGCTGCCGCAGCCCGCGAAGATCGTGGCGGCGGTCCGTTCGCTGCTGGGGGCGCGGTGAACGCGTCGCACCGCCGATGACCGGGGCAGGCCGACGATGATCCGTTTCGAGTTGCCGTCCCTGGGCGCGGACATGGACGAGGGCACGCTGCTGACCTGGCACGTGAAGCCCGGCGACGTCGTGAAGCGGGGCCAGGTGCTTGCGGTCGTCGACACGTCGAAGGCCGCCGTCGACGTCGAGATCTGGCACGACGGCATCGTGGCCGAGCTGCTGGTGCAGCCGGGCGAGAAGATCCCGGTGGGCACCGTGCTGGCGATGCTGCGGGAGCCGGGCGAGGTCGGCCCCGCGGCCGCGCCGGCGATGCCTGCCGCAAGGCCCGCCGCAACGCCTGCCGCAAGGCCCGCCGCAACGCTCGCTGCGATGCCCGCTGCGCCCGCCGCCGCCGCCGCC
>CAYGZN010000512.1:0-2525 GCA_964354355.1 uncultured Burkholderiaceae bacterium
CGGTCGAACGGCATGCCGAAGTGCTCGAGCTCGTAGACGACCTGCGGCGCCATCCGGCACATGAACTCGATGGCGTCCTGGTCGCCCAGGTAGTCCGACCCCTTGACGGTGTCGAACATGTGCCAGTACCAGTTGTCCTCGCTCATGTTGCCCAGCGACGCGCCGATGCCGCCCTGCGCCGCGACGGTGTGCGAGCGCGTCGGGAACACCTTGGACAGGACGGCCACGTTGTAGCCGGCCTCGGCCAGTTGCAGCGAGCAGCGCATGCCCGAGCCGCCGGCCCCGACGATGACGGCGTCGAACTTGCGCCGCGGCAGGTTGTTTGCGAGTCGATTCAGGACGTCAGCCAACTCAGACTCTCCACAAGATGATCACCGCCCAGCAGGCGTAGCCGACCAGCGCGACCACCGTGGCCACCTGGAGGAAGAGCCGCACACCGGTCGGCTTGATGTAGTCCATGAAGATGTCGCGCACGCCGACCCAGGCGTGGTAGACGAGCGCCAGCACCGCCAGCAGCGTGGCGACCTTCATCCAGACGCTGGCGAACAGGCCCGCCCAGGTGCCGTAGTTGAGTTCGGGCAACAGCACCACCGTGCCGAGCAGCAGCAGCGTGTACACGACCAGAACGACGGCCGAGATGCGCTGGGCCAGCCAGTCCCGCAGCCCGTAGTGCGCGCCGACGACGATTCGGGAAGTGGTCATGTCAGAACGCTCCGAACAGTTTCAGCGCGACCAGCGCGGTCAGCACCAGGCTCGCGCCCAGCACGACGTGCGCCGAAGTCCGCGAGCCGGCCTTGTCGATGCCGACGTGCCGATCGAGCAGCAGGTAGCGAATCCCGGCCAGGAAGTGGTGCACGTAGGCCCAGATCAGCACCAGCATCACGAGCCGGCCCAGCACGCTGCCGACCACGGCCCGATAGCTCTCGAAGCTGATCTCGGACGTGATGCTCTGCTGGAACAGGTACAGGAAGAACGGAATTCCGAACAGGAAGAGCAGCGCGCCGCTGATCCGGTGCAGGATGGACACGACGCCGGCGGGCGGCAGGCGATAGGACAGGATCTGCGGGACGGCGATGTTGCGGAATTGCGGTCGGGTCTTCTTCTCGGCTAGCTCGGCCATGGGTGCCTCGGGATCGGCTTTTCTTGTTGCGGCGATTCTGTCGGTGATGCGAACCACGGGTATTTTGACGCAAAAGGCCACGCCCGACCAAGTTCAGGTCAATTCATTGAAATAGTGGTGGCGGTTCGTCACGTAGTGACCCCGGCGGACCTCGACCGGCCGGTCCTGGTAGGTCAGCGAGACCCGCTCCACGAGCAGCAGCGGCGTGCCCACCGCCACGGCGAGCGCCGCCGCGTGCTCGGGCCCCGCCGCCACGGCCCGCAGCCGCTCGGTGGCGCGCACCATACGGGTGCCGAACTCGGTCTCGAGCAGGCCGTAGAGCGGCCCCGAATAGGCGTTGAGCCGTTCGGCGGTCAGGCCGCGAAACGGCGTGCCGGGCAGCCAGATCTCGTCGAGCACCGTGGGCACGCCGTCGAACTCCAGCAGCCGGCGGATCATGACGACCGTCTCGCCGGGCTTGAGTTCGAGCGCGCGGGCGATCTCGCTGGGCGCCCGCAGGCGCCGGCACTCGAGCCAGCGGCTGGCGGGCTGCACCGCGTCGCCCTCGTTGGGGCGCAGACGCAGGAAGCGGAACTGCGAGCGCGGCTCCTGGTGGCTGGTCACGAACGTGCCGCGCCCCTGTCGGCGCACCAGGTGGTGCTCGGCCGCCAGCGCGTCGATCGCCTTGCGCACCGTCCCCTGGCTGACACCGAACCGGGCAGCGAGCTCGATCTCGCTCGGGATCGCCTCGCCGGGCCGCCACTCGCCCGCCTGCAGGCCCTGGAGCAGACGCTCGCGGATCTGCCGGTACAGCGGACTGAATGTCACCGGGCTCATCGCACGGATTTGACCACGGCCCGCACGGTCTTGTCTATTGCATTATGTCTTATATAAGTTATAGTAATAGTTTGACAAGCGCAGCGGCCGCGCCTACAATCCCGGTGCAACCCGAACCCTCCGCTGGCGCCTGCGCCCGATCGAAAGGAATCCCATGACCCAGCCTGCCAAACGCGTCGCCGTGACCGGAGCCGCCGGCCAGATCGGCTACTCGCTGCTATTTCGGATCGCCAACGGCGACCTGCTCGGCAAGGGCCAGCCGGTGATCCTGCAGTTGCTGGAGATCCCGGACGAGAAGGCCCAGAAGGCGCTCAAGGGCGTGATGATGGAGATCGAGGACTGCGCGTTCCCGCTGCTGGCGGGCATGAGTGCGCACGGCGACCCGATGACCGCCTTCAAGGACATCGACTACGCGCTGCTGGTGGGCGCTCGCCCGCGCGGGCCGGGCATGGAGCGCAAGGACCTGCTGGCGGCGAACGCGCAGATCTTCACCGCTCAGGGCAAGGCGCTGAACGCGGTCGCCGGCCGCGGCGTTCGCACGCTGGTGGTGGGCAATCCGGCCAACACCAATGCCTACATCGCGATGAAG
>CAYGZN010000513.1:0-2525 GCA_964354355.1 uncultured Burkholderiaceae bacterium
CGAGGTCGCGAAGCGCAACCAGCTCCGGATGCCGGAACAGCGCGTTGGCGTCGAAGTTGAGCTTCGCGTCCAGCGCGATCACCTCGCCCTTGCCGGTGAGGATCAGCGGGTTGATCTCGGCGAGGCTGGCATCGGTCTCCCAGAAGGCCTTGTACAGGCCGTGCAGGACCGCACGTGCCTGGGCCACGCTGGTCTCGGGGATGCCGATGCGCCGGGCCAGGTCGTCGGCCTGCGCATCGGTCAGCCCGGTGGCCGGATCGACCGAGACCTTGTGGATCAGTTCGGGCGTCTTGGCAGCCACCTCCTCGATGTCCATGCCGCCTTCGCTCGAGGCCATCACCGTCACGCGCTGCGTGACCCGGTCGACGACCAGCCCGACGTAGAGCTCCTTGCGGATGTCCGCGCCCTCCTCGATCAGCAGGCGACGCACCTTCTGGCCGCCGGCACCCGTCTGGTGGGTGACCAGCTGCATGCCGAGGATGTTGCCGGCGTGGGTCTTGACGTCGGCCAGCGACTTGGCGACCTTGACGCCGCCGCCCTTGCCGCGTCCGCCTGCGTGGATCTGCGCCTTGACGACCCACACCGGGCCGCCGAGCGCCTCGGCGGCCTTGACCGCATCGTCGACCGAGAAGCACGGTATGCCGCGCGGCACGCGCACACCGTAGCGCTTCAGAAGCTCCTTGCCCTGGTACTCGTGGATTTTCATTGTCTGGCCTCGGCGGTCAATCCCTGGAAACGAACCACTGCGGGTAGTGCTCACGCACGATCTTGCCCCCGCGATCGTACGCGTGACACTGATCGATGAAGAACGGCGGCCCGGCGTTCTCACGCTGCCGGAACACGATCGAGCCGAACGCCTGCAGCGCGGCGGTGGGCAGCACGCTGGTCAGTTCCGACAGGTGGGTGCAGCCCGCCGTGCGGCCCATCCTGGACTTGACCTCGCGCCGGAACGAGCGCAGCAGGTTCAGCCCGACCAGCTGGCCATAGGCCGGCGCGATCGTTTCGCACACACCCGGGTTGGGCACTGCATCGGAGACCGCCGCGACGTCGACGACGTCGAGCTGCTCGTTGATCGTCACGCGGATGCTCAGGTCGTGAATGCACTCGCCGGGCAGCAGTTCCCGTCCCGAGAGGAGGTCGACCTTGTAGGCCTTGGTGTCGGTGAGGCGCGCTTCCAGGTCGAACAGCCCGTCGTCGCGCTGGTACGCATCGACCTGGATGGTCCGCGTGTGCTTGAGCGTTCGCGCAACGGGGGCACTGGGCAGGGCCATGGATCGCGGCAAATCCAGGGGGTACACAAAGCCCCGGATGGTAGCACAGGCCCTTGCGCGCAAGCCCCCGTGGATACGGGTCGCTCCGGGCCCCAACGTGACGCTCGGTGCCGGCGTGCGGGCCGGTTTGCATGCGCCCGATGCGCGGCGTGCCGTGTCGTTCGGCGGCTCACTCGGTGGACGGATCCGCGCTCGTGTCGGGCCCCGACGCGCCGTGGCGAAGCACCCAGAAAATCGTCTCCGCGGCAAAGCCGCGCTGGGCCAGGAAGCGCTGCTGCCGCGCACGATCCGCGCCGTCGGCCGGCAGGCTGCCGAATCGCTTGCGCCAGACCGCCAGTGCACGGTCACGCTCGGTGTTGCGCAACGGCCCGAGCACGGACTGGGCAAGGCCGTCCTCGAGCCGATGCGTGCCGAGTTCCTGCTCGATCCGGCGCAAGCCGTAGCGCGCCGACCGCCGGTGTGCCAGGCTCTGCGCGAACCGCAGGTCGGACAGAAAGCCGCCGCGCTGCAGTTCGTCGAGCACCCGATCGAGTTGTTCGGTGCTCTCGGCGTGTGGCGCCAGCTTGCGCGCGAGCTCCACCCGGCTGTGCTCGCGCTGCGAGAGTGCACGCAGCGCGCGGCCCTTGAGCGACGGAGGCCCGCCCGCGCCCACGCGCAGTCTGCCGACGCTGCGGTGGCCGCGCGGGCTCAGGCCGCCTGCGCGGAGTCCTTGCCGCCCTCGATCAGGGTCAGGCCGCGCGGTTTGACCCCGAACGACGCACGGACCTTGTTCTCGATCTCGAGCGCCATCTCCGGGTGCTCACGCAGGTACTCGCGTGCGTTGTCCTTGCCTTGGCCGATGCGCTCGCCGCCGTAGCTGTACCACGCACCGCTCTTTTCGACCACGTTCGCCTGCGCACCCAGATCGATGATCTCGCCCTCGCGGGAGATTCCCTCACCGTACAGGATGTCGAACTCGGCGGTCCGAAACGGCGGCGCGACCTTGTTCTTGACGACCTTGACCTTGGTCTCGTTGCCGATGACCTCGTCGCCCTTCTTGATCGACCCCGTCCGGCGAATGTCGAGCCGGACCGATGCGTAGAACTTGAGCGCGTTGCCGCCGGTGGTGGTCTCGGGGTTGCCGAACATCACGCCGATCTTCATGCGGATCTGGTTGATGAAGATCACGCACGTCCGTGACTTGCAGATCGCCCCGGCGAGCTTCCGCATGGCCTGGCTCATGAGCCTGGCCTGAAGGCCCACGTGCTGGTCGCC
>CAYGZN010000514.1:0-1009 GCA_964354355.1 uncultured Burkholderiaceae bacterium
CACGTGCGCGAACTGGCCCATGCCGATCGACGCAGAGTCGCCGTCGCCGGACACGCCCAGGTACAGCAGCTCGCGGTTGGCCAGGTTGGCGCCGGTCAGCACCGAGGGCATGCGCCCGTGCACGCTGTTGAAACCGTGCGAGTTGCCCAGGAAGTAGTCGGGCGTCTTGCTCGAGCAGCCGATGCCCGAGAGCTTGGCGACCCGGTGCGGCTCGATGTCCAGCTCGAAGCACGCCTGCACGATGGCCGCCGAGATCGAGTCGTGGCCGCAGCCGGCGCACAGCGTCGAGATCGCGCCCTCGTAGTCGCGGCGCGTGTAGCCGACCTGGTTGCGCTGCAGCGTCGGGTGGTGAAGCCTCGGTTTGGCGATGTAGGTCATGTCACTCTCCGCCCAGGGCGCCGCCCCGGCGCCGGGCGCCGATCGCCCCGCCCCGGTTGCCCGAGACGGCCGCGGTGATGCGCCCGATGATGAAGCGCGCGGTGATCGGCGTGCCGTCGTAGTGCAGCACCGACACCAGCCGCTGCGGGTCGACCTGCAGCTCGTTGACCAGCAGCGTCTTGAACTGCGCGTCGCGGTTCTGCTCGACGACGAACACCGCGTCGTGCGCCTCGATGAACTCGCGCACGGAGTCCGGAAACGGGAACGCGCGCACCCGCATCGTGTCCAGGTTCTCGCCGTGTTCCTCCAGAACCTCCAGCGCCTCGTCCATTGCCGGGCTGGTCGAGCCGAAGTAGATGGCGCCCAGCTGCGTGCGGCGCGGGGACTTGCGCACCACCGGCTGCGGCACCAGCGCCTTGGCGGTGTCGAACTTCTTCAGCAGCCGTTCCATGTTGTACACGTAGTCGGGGCCGGCCTCGCTGTACTTGGCGTACGCATTGCGGGTCGTGCCGCGGGTGAAATACGCGCCGCGCTTCGGGTGCGTGCCGGGATACGTGCGGAATGGGATGCCGTCGCCGTCCACGTCCAGGTAGCGGCCGAAGTCCCGGCCCGCCTCCAGCTCGGCGGCGGT
>CAYGZN010000514.1:1019-2520 GCA_964354355.1 uncultured Burkholderiaceae bacterium
GGCGGCGGTCATCACCTTGCCGCGGTCGTAGCGCCGCGAGTCGTCCCACTTCATCGGGCGGCACAGCCGCGTGTTCATGCCGATGTCCAGGTCGGTCATCACGAACACCGGCGTCTGCAGCCGGTCGGCCAGGTCCAGCGCCGCGGCGGTGTGCTCGAAGCACTCGGTCGGGTCCTCGGGGAACAGCAGCACGTGCTTGGTGTCGCCGTGCGACGCGTACGCGCACGCCAGGATGTCGGCCTGCTGTGTGCGGGTGGGCATGCCGGTCGAGGGCCCGCCGCGCTGCACGTTGACGATCGTCACCGGGATCTCGGCGAAGTACGCCAGTCCGATGAACTCGGTCATCAGCGACACGCCCGGCCCGGACGTCGCGGTGAACGCGCGCGCGCCGTTCCAGCCGGCGCCGACCACCATGCCGATCGAGGCCAGCTCGTCCTCGGCCTGCACGATCGCGTGCTTCGCCTGCCCAGTCGCCTTGTCGGTGCGAAACTTCTGGCACCAGCGCGCAAAGGCCTCGGCCACCGAGGAGCTCGGCGTGATCGGGTACCACGCGCAGACCGTCGCGCCCCCGTACACGGCGCCCAGCGCCGCGGCCGAGTTGCCCTCCATGAAGATGCGGTCGCCGACCGCGTCGCGCCGCTCGATGCGCAGCCCGACCGGCTCCAGGCACTCGTTTGCGTAGTCCCGGCCCAGGTGCAGCGCCTTCACGTTGGAGTCGAGCAGCCGCTCCTTGCCCTTGTACTGCTCGCCGAACAGCTGCTCGATCGCGGCGGCATCGATGCCCAGCAGCACCGACAGCGCGCCCAGGTACAGGATGTTCTTCATCAGCTGCCGCTCGCGCGAGTCCGCGTAGGTCGCGTTGCAGATCTCGGTCAGCGGCATGCCGATGACGTTGACGTCGTCGCGCAGCTTCTCGTGCGGCACGAACTTGCTCGAGTCGTAGAACAGGTAGCCGCCCGGCTCGATCTCCTTCAGGTCGCGGTCCCAGGTCTGCGGGTTCATCGCGACCATCATGTCGACGCCGCCGCGCCGCCCGAGCCAGCCCTTCTCGCTGACGCGGACCTCGTACCAGGTCGGCAGCCCCTGGATGTTGGACGGGAAGATGTTGCGCGGCGAGACCGGCACGCCCATGCGCAGGATCGCCTTGGCGAACAGCTCGTTGGCGCTGGCCGAGCCCGAGCCGTTGACGTTGGCGAACTTCACCACGAAGTCGTTGACCGCGGCCAGCGGTCGCGCGTGCGACGCCGGTCGCATGGTCTCGGGCTTGTTCGGCGCGTTCATGCGGCCCTCCGTTCGGTCTTGCCGGGCCGGGCCGCACCGGCGTTGGCTGCCGCCGGCGCATGTGCGCCGCCGCGGTAGTACGGCGCCGCGCTGCGCCCGCCGCCCGGCTTCACGCCGCCGCCGGCGTGGGTCATCTCAAGCAGGAACTTCTGCATGTCCCAGGCACCGGTCGGGCAGCGCTCGGCGCACAGCCCGCAGTGCAGGCAGACGTCCTCGTCCT
>CAYGZN010000515.1:0-2513 GCA_964354355.1 uncultured Burkholderiaceae bacterium
CGAACCCTCGTCATAAGCTTGGAAGGCTTCTGCTCTACCATTGAGCTACACCCGCGCCTGAAATCCTGGTGGAGGAGGTTGGATTCGAACCAACGTAGGCGTAAGCCAACAGATTTACAGTCTGCCCCCTTTAGCCACTCGGGCACCCCTCCAGGGAACCGCGAATTATTGCCAGCGGGGCCGCTTTTGTCAAACCGGCGGCGCCGACAGCGCCACCGCGCTGACCGGGGTGTAGGCCGCGACCTGGGCGAGCAGCCACGTGCGCAGCAACTCGAGCTTCGCGGCGCGGTCCGAACGCGGCGGCCAGACCAGGTACAGGAACTGGCGCGACGGTGCGGCGACGTCGAACAGCCGCACCAGGCGGCCCGCAGCGAGGTCCTCGTCGACCAGCGTCGCGCGGGCCAGCGCGACACCCTGGCCCGCCGCGGCCGCCTGCAGCAGCAGGTTGGCGTCGTTGTAGCCGGGGCCGTGGCGGGGTTCGGGCCGGCGCAGCCCGGCCGCCTCGAACCAGGGCCCCCAGGGTTCGGCGGCCGAGCGCAGCAGCACGCAGTCGTCGAGTTCGACCGGTCGCAGCGGAATCCGGCCGCCGTTGAACGCGGGGCTGCACACCGGGAAATAGGCGTCGCCCATGAGAAAGCGGGTGCTTACACTCGGCCAATTGCCTGCACCCATGCGGATTGCGCAGTCCACCGCCTCCTGATCGAAATCGACCGTGTCGAGCGACGCGCGGATCTGGAGGTCGAGGTCCGGGTGTGCGTCGACGAATCCTTTCAGGCGGGGCATCAGCCAGCGCGAGCCGAACGACGGCACCACGCTGACGACCAGCTCGTCGGCCCGCGGTTGCGCCAGCACCAGCCCGGTCGCGCGCGCCAGCTCGTCCAGGCCCCGGCGCACCTGCTGCGCATAGATCCGGCCGTCCTCGTTGACCGCGATGCCGCGGCCTGCGCGTCGGAACAGGGGCAGCCCCAGGTACGCCTCCAGATGCCGGATCTGGTGGCTGACGGCACCGTGCGTGACGCTCAGCTCGTCGGCCGCGCGGCTGACGCTGCCCAGCCGGGCGGCCGCCTCGAAAGCCCGCAGGGTCTGCAGCGGGGGCAGTCGCAGGTTCATGCCCCGAAGGAAATGATTGAGCGCTTCTCACAGATGCATGGAGCAAACTTGGGAACGGGCCGGGTCGGGTTCATTTAATATTGGCCTGTACAACGTGAGCGGTTGCACACTTATCAAACATGGAACGTGAGCATGTACGAACTCTACATCGGTGACAAGAACTACTCGTCGTGGTCGCTGCGCCCGTGGCTGCTGATGCGCCACTTCGGCATCGAATTCGTCGAGCACGCGGTGCCGATCGGCCGGTCGCAGGTCGGCGTGCACCGGCCGTACTCGGACAGCGGCCTGGTGCCGTGCCTGCACGACGACGGGTTTCGGGTCTGGGATTCGCTGGCGATCGCCGAGTACCTGGCCGAGCGGCACCCGGGGCTGTGGCCGGCGGATCCGAGGGCACGCGCCCGCGCCCGCAGCGTGTCGGCCGAAATGCACGCCGGCTTCGGGAAGCTGCGCGCGGCGATGCCGATGAACATCAAGCTGCGCCTGCGAGGCGCCCCGCCGTCCGACGAAGTCGGCGCCGACATCCAGCGCATCGCCCAGATCTGGACCGAGTGCCGGAGCCAGTTCGGCGCGAACGCCGGTCCCGCGGCCGGTCCGTACCTGTTCGGGGCGTTTTCGATCGCCGATGCCATGTACGCGCCGGTGGTCTGGCGCTTCGAGACCTACAACGTGGCCCTGCCGTCCGCCGCGGGCGCCTACCGGGACACGATGCTGGCGCACCCGGGCATGCTCGTGTGGCAGCAGCTGGCGCTCGCCGAAGGCGTGGCACTCGCCTACGACGCCGTCGCCGACGCCTGGGGCGGACCACGCTGACGGCGCCGTACTATGTCGGCGCCGGGCTATTGACCGACCGATCGGTCGGGAAATACACTGGCGGCCTTCATTGTCGCGAGGCCGTCCGATGTACACCCAGGCGATCGATCTACCCCAGGGACCGTCGAACGAACTGCGTTCCGTGGCCACGGATCCGGCCAGCCGGGCCGCCGAGGCACATTTCGACGAGAAGGTCGCGGCCGACCGCAAGATCGAGCCCCAGGACTGGATGCCCGACGCGTACCGCAAGACGCTGGTGCGCCAGATCTCGCAGCACGCGCATTCGGAAGTGGTCGGCATGCTCCCGGAGGGCAACTGGGTCACGCGCGCGCCGAGCCTCAAGCGCAAGGCGATCCTGCTGGCCAAGATCCAGGACGAGGGCGGTCACGGCCTGTACCTGTACGCGGCGTGCGAGACGCTGGGCGTGTCGCGCGACGCCACGATCGACGCGCTGCTGGCCGGCAAGGCCAAGTATTCGAGCATCTTCAACTACCCGGCGCTGACCTGGGCCGACATGGGCACGATCGGCTGGCTTGTCGACGGGGCGGCGATCATGAACCAGATCCCGCTGTGCCGCTGTTCGTACGGGCCGG
>CAYGZN010000516.1:0-2513 GCA_964354355.1 uncultured Burkholderiaceae bacterium
GGCTGGAATCCAAGGCGAGGCCTGTTCGTCGACGACACCGTCTACGGTTACTCGCAAGCCGGCGTGAAGTCGGCGAAGATCGCTGCCCCGGGCACGCTGCTCGGCAGCCTGGTGTTCGCGCTGCCATAGAGGACAGCACCTTCGCCGCACTGAGCACGCTCTGTTTTCGCCGACTGACGCAGGCCTGACGCCTGCTGGCCCCGGCGTCGGGTACGGCGCCGACCGCGCCCGGCGACCCCGGGCGTCGGTTGGCGCCCGCCTCCAGGCGTTTCGTCGCATGCCTGTTCAAGCCCATCGCGTTCCCGGCAATGATCGCGCTCAGTTGTCGAAGCCGACGGCACCAGGGAGCCCACCGTGATGACCCGATTCCGCAAGTCCGTGCCGATGCTGATCGCCGCGTGGCTGTTCACGCACAACGCGTGGGCGTTCCAGGCGGGTTGGCGTCAGCTCGCCATCCCCGGCCCCAGCGCTGAAGCGCCCGCCACCATCGTGGCGCTCTTCTACCCGACACAGACGCCTGCGCGCACAATTTCCATGGGGCCGTTCTCGCCCAACGTGGCGATCCAGGCCGCGCCGGAGTCGACGGTCAAGGGGCTGATCGTGCTGAGCCATGGCACGGGAGGCAGCGAACTCGGCCACAGCCGGCTGGCTGCCGCCCTGGCCGAGGACGGCTACCTGGTTGCAGCCCTGCGCCATCCGCGTGACAACTGGCAGGACCAATCGCTGTTGAACGACAGCGCAGCAACCTATTTCGCCGAACGGCCCAGGCAGGTCTCCAGGGTCATCGACGCGTTGCTGCGCGACCCGCAATGGAAGGACAGGATCGCCCGCGATACTCGAGGTCCCCGGGTCGGCGCGGTCGGGCACTCGGCCGGCGGATACACGGTGCTGGCCCTGGCCGGCGGTGAGCCGGACGTGTTGCGCATTGCCACGCACTGCGATGCCCATCGGGCCGATGATCCGATCTTTTGCAGCACCGGGCGCACCGGCCAACCGGCGGCGCAGCCCGCCACGGCGTCACCACCGAGTGCGCCCTGGATCGACCCGCGCGTGCGTGCGGTCGTCGCGCTGGCCCCTGTGGGCGTGGTGTTCACAGCGTCGTCGCTGGCCAAGATCCGCTTGCCCGTCGCCGTCTACGGAGCCGAACAGGACCGCTGGCTGGTACCTCGCTTTCACGCCGAATGGATTGCCCGGAACCTGCCCGGCGTTGAACTGCACCGGGTGCCCAATGCCTGGCACTTCGCGTTCATGGACACGCCGAGCATGGCGATTGCCTCGGCGGATGGTGACGTCCGCGCCGACCCTCCGGGGTTCGAGCGCACCGTCTTCCTGCAGCAGTTGTCGCGGGAACTCCCGGCGTTCTTCGACAAGGCCTTCGAGTAGCCTGGCGCTGCAAGCCGGCGACTCACCGCGCATGCACGGTCCCTGCCCAGAACGTCGCCTTGCTGTTGCCTGAACGACGCAGGCATGCTCGCGTGTGTCAGCTGTTTTTCGTGCGTTCGAAGCGGTCTGGTGGGCCCCCCGGGAGTCGAACCCGGCACCAACGGATTATGAGTCCGCTGCTCTAACCAGGCATGAGCTAGAGGCCCGCCGCGGCATCATACCGCCATCGCCATGCCGTCACCGGCCGGGTCTGCGCCACCATCGAGGCGGCCGTCGCGCAGCCGGATCGCGTGCTCCAGCGGGAACATGTGGCTGAACGGGTGGCGCATCACCGGGTAGCCGCGCGACTCGAGCTCGCGCTGCGTCGCGCGCAGGATCCGGTTGGTGACCTCGATCGTGTCCGAGGTCGCGCAGAAGCGCGGCGCCGACACGGCCTCCTGCGCCGTCATGCCGAAGTCCACCGCGTTGAGGATCGCCTGCAGGTTGCCCATCGTGATGGTGGTGCCGCCGGGCGCGCCCACGACGAAGAACGGGGCGTCGCCCCTGAACACGATCGTCGGCGACATCGCCGAGAACCGCGACTTGCCCGGCGCGAGCGAACCCGCCCGCCCAGGCCGGGGGTCGAACACCGCCATGCAGTTGTTGTACATGAAGCCCAGACCCTCGGTGACCACGCCGGAGCTCGAGCCCAGCGAGTGGGTCAGCGACACACACGCGCCGGACTCGTCGGCCACGCACACGTGCGTGGTGTCGCGGCTCTCGGGCCCGCCGGCGTTCAGACGCGGCACCGGGGTCTTGTCGCCGCGGCGGATGCGTTCGGCCATTCGTGCGGCGAACTCGCGGGACATCAGCTCGTGCATCGGGATGTCGACGAACCGCGGGTCGCCCATTCGCGTGTCCTTCTCGACGGTGGCGATCTTCATCGCCTCGGACACGGTTGCGATGTAGTCGGGCGAGTTGTGGCCCATGGCGGCGAGGTCGAAGTGCTCCAGGATGTTGAGCATCAGCACGATCATCAGACCGCCGCCCGGGGGCGGATTGGTGGCGACGCGGTGGCCACGGTAGGTGGTCCACAACGGCGCCGTGGTCTCGGTCGCGCAGGCCGCCAGGTCCTGCAGCGTGATCAAACC
>CAYGZN010000517.1:0-2513 GCA_964354355.1 uncultured Burkholderiaceae bacterium
ATCCGAAATGGATCGCCCGTGCCGGGATCGCGCTGCTGTTGCCGAAGTAGTCGCATCGGACAGGAAGAATTCCGACAGGAGAGCGCTATGAACCCACGTCCAAGAAATCCGGCCGTATCCCTGGCCCTGCCGTTGGGCGCCGCCATGCTCCTGGCAGTTCTGGCAATGCCGATCGCGGCCACCGCCGGAGAAGGTGGGACCTCGCACATCTTGCCGGGCGCCAACGCCACGCTCGTGGACCTGCCGCCGCTCGCACCCGGGTACTTCGTCAAGCCGATGTTCCTCGACTACCGGGGCGAGATCTCGGCGCGCGTGCCGACGGCGGCCGGCATCGTCGCGAACCTGAACGCCGAGGTGAACACGCTCGTGCTCGGCGGCGGCTACAGCTTCGAGCAGACGGTGCTGGGCGGCGCCCACTTCACCGTCGCCGCGTTCCTGCCGTACTCCTGGATGAACATCACGGGGAACTCCGAGGCGCTGGGCGGGATCCGGGTCAACAGCAAGGTGTCCGGCTTCGGCGACCTGACGCTGGTGCCGGCGATGCTGGCCTGGAAGGCCGGCGACTGGCAGTACGATTTCCTGATGCCGGTGTACGTGCCAACCGGAAGCTACGAGGTCGGGCGCCTCGGCAACCCGGGTCTGAACTACTGGACCGTCGACCCGATCGTCGGCGCGGCATACAGCAATGCCAAATCGGGCCTCAACGGGGCCGCGCACCTCGGGTATGCGATGAACACCGAGAACTCCGACACGCAGTACCGCAGCGGCAGCGTGCTGCACCTCGACGCGTCGGTGCAGCAGATCTTTCCGCTCGGCTCGGGATTTGCGAACATCGGCGCCGAGGCGTGGTACTTCCAGCAGGTCACCTGCGACAGCGGCGCCGGTGCGACGCTCGGCTGCTTCAAGGGGCGCACCGCCGGCATCGGCCCGGTGCTGGGTTACATCCAGCCGATCGGCCAGCAGAAGCTGATCTTCGAGCTGAAGTGGCTGCCCGAACTCGACACGCAGAACCGCCTCAAGGGCGACTACGTCTGGCTGAAGATGGTGTACAAATTCTAGGGCGACGGACTGCGGGCGTGGCCAAAGGAGAACGGCTATGAACAGGGTTCCAGGCGTGTTTCAGTCGGCCGCGCTTGCCGCAGCGATCCTGATGGCCTTCGGGGCGAGCGTCCGGGCACAGGCTCCCAAGCCGGCGCCGGCGCCCGAGCCTGAAGTCGCCGTCAAGGGCGTGGTCGACGATCCCTATGGTGCCGAGAACCGCGCCAAGGGGGATGCTGCAGGGACGAAGGCGAAGGGCTATTCGCCGTACGCCGGCCGCAGGTATCCGACGCGCGTGTACTTCGGCGATACGCACAACCACACGTCGAACTCCGGCGATGCCTTCATGGCGGGCGACCGGCTGACGCCGGAGCAGGCCTACCGCTTCGCGCGCGGCGAAGAGGTCGTGTCGTCGACCGGCGTGCCGGCGAAGCTGTCGCGGCCGCTCGACTTCCTGGTGGTGGCCGACCACGCAGAGGGCCTGGGTGTCGTCACGCAGCTCTACGAGGGCAATCCGGCGCTCACGTCCGATCCGACGCTCGCGGGCTGGAACAAGGCGATGAAGGCGGGAGGCGACGAGGCGGCGAAGGCCCAGGGCGAGCTCACCAAGGCACAGGCCATGGGCACGTTGCCCGCACCGGTGAAGGACCCCAAAGTGGTGGTGCCGATCATGAAGTCGGTCTGGCAGCAGTACACCGCCACCGCCGAAAAGTTCAATGAACCCGGCCGCTTCACCGCGATGATCGGCTACGAGTGGACGTCGGTGCCCGGCGGCAACAACCTGCACCGCAATGTGCTGTTCCGCGACAACAAGGACAAGGCCGACCAGATCCTGCCGTTCTCGGCGTGGCAGAGCGAGGACCCGGAGAAGCTCTGGGCCTGGATGGACGCCTACGAGAAGAAGACCGGCGGCAGGCTGCTGGCGATCGCGCACAACGCCAACCTGTCGAACGGCCGGATGTTCGAGCTGGTCGACTTCGGCGGCAAGCCGCTCACGAAGGATTACGCGGAAAGACGCGCGCGCTTCGACGTGTTGCAGGAGATCATCCAGACCAAGGGCGCGAGCGAAACGCACCCGCTGCTGTCGCCCAACGACGAGTTCGCGAATTTCGGCACCGCTGGTTGGGAATACGGCAACCTGACGCTCACCGACAAGCCGCTGGGCAAGGCGATGATGCGGACCAACTACATCCGCGGCGGTTTGCTGCGCGGCCTCGAGCAGCAGGCGAAGCTCGGCGCCAACCCGTTCAAGTTCGGTGTGGTGGGATCGACCGATGTGCACAACTCGCTGACGGCGATCGACGAGGACAACTTCTTCGGCAAGATGCCGATCCAGGAGCCGAGCCCCGAGCGCTGGGAGCACAAGTCCAAGGAGAGCGACTGGGACGCCAAGCTCGGGCCCGCGCGCACGCGCTACACGTGGCACTACATGGCCGCCGGCTACGCCGCGGTCTGGGCGACCGAGAACACGCGCG
>CAYGZN010000518.1:0-2510 GCA_964354355.1 uncultured Burkholderiaceae bacterium
ATCGTCGACGACCCGTACGACTTCGGCCGCATCGCCGCGACCAACGCGATCTCGGACGTCTACGCGATGGGGGGCACGCCGATCATGGCGCTGGCCCTGGTGGCGATGCCGATCGACCGGCTGCCCGTGGAGGTCATCGGCCGGATCCTCGAAGGCGGCGAGTCGGTCTGCGCAGCCGTTGGAATCCCGATTGCGGGCGGTCACACGATCGACTCGGTCGAACCGATCTACGGCCTCGTGGTGATGGGGCTCGTGCACCCCGCGCGGGTCAAGAAGAACTCGGGCGCGCGCGCCGGCGACCGGCTGATCCTGGGCAAGCCGCTGGGCGTGGGCGTGCTGTCGGCGGCGCTGAAGAAGCAACAGCTGTCGGCCGACGGGTACGCGGCGATGATCGCCCACACCACCCAGCTGAACGTCTCCGGGCGCAGCCTGTCCGAACTCGACGGTGTGCACGCGATGACCGACGTCACCGGTTTCGGTCTGCTCGGCCACACGCTGGAGATCGCCCGCGGCGCCCGACTGCGCGCGCGGCTGTCGTGGCCGGCGCTGCCGCTGATCGAAGGCGTGAAGGCGCTGGCCGCACAGGGCTGCGTGACCGGCGCCTCGGGCAGGAACTGGGCCGGCTACGGCCGCGACGTGCGGCTGGCCGCGTCGCTCGGACCGATCGAGCAGGCGCTGCTGACCGACCCGCAGACCAGCGGCGGGCTGCTCGTGGCCTGCGCCCCCGACACGGTCGAGCAGGTGCTGTCGGTCTTCCGTCGCGACGGCTTCGAGTCGGCGGCCATCGTCGGCGAGCTGCAGGCCGGCGAACCCGTGGTCGACGTGACCGACTGAGGGCCCCGAAACCGACGCCGAGCCCCCCACGCCACGCCACGCCACGCCACGCCAGAGACGATGCACGTCGAACTCCCCTCCCGCATCCGGATCGAATACGAAGCCACCGGCGACCCCAGCGCCCCCGTGATCCTGCTGATCATGGGGCTGGGCATGCAGCTGATCGCGTGGCCCCCGCCGCTCGTGAACGGGCTCGCCGCCCGGGGTTTTCGGGTGCTGCGATTCGACAACCGCGACATCGGCCTGTCCACGCACGTCCACACGAGCCGCCCGGTCGACATGCGCCTGGCGCTGGGGCGGGCGATGATCGGCCTGCCGGTGCGCCCGCCCTACACGCTGCAGGACATGGCGGGCGACGCGGTCGGCCTGCTGGACGCACTGCACATCGATCGGGCCCACGTGGTCGGCGTGTCGATGGGCGGCATGATCGCGCAGCTCGTCGCATCGGGCTGGGCCGCGCGCACGCGCTCGCTGACCTCGATCATGTCGTCCAGCGGGCGGGTGCGGTTTCGCTACCACTTCACGCCCGCGACCCGCGCCATGCTGGCGCCGCCGCCGCCCGGGGCCAACGAGGAGCAGCTGCTGGCGCACATGAGTCGCGTCTGGCACGCGATCGGCAGCGCGGACTATCCGCCCGAACCCGAAGCGATGCGCGAGCGCTTCCGGGCGAGTCTGCGGCGCAGCTTCAACCCGGCCGGCGTGGGCCGCCAGCTGCTGGCGATCATGGCCGACGGCGATCGCCGCGCCAGGCTGCGGCGCATCACCTCGCCCACGCTGGTGCTGCACGGCGAGCGCGACCAGCTGGTGCCGATCGAGGCCGGCCGCGACACCGCCCAGAACATCCCCGGCGCGGTCTTCCGCTCGATCCCGAAGATGGCCCACGACCTGCCGCTGGCGCTGGTGCCGCTGCTGGTCGACGAGATCGCGAGCCACTGCGAGCGCGCGCGGGGCTGAATCGCCCGCTGCGGGCGTGCCTCAGCGCGGCCGCAGCACCATCGACTCGCGCGACTCGCGCTCGATCGTTGCGCGATCCATGCGCATCGGCAGGTACTCCACCCTCGCCCAGCGCTCGACGAACTCGCCGTAGCGCGGCGACAGCCGGTGGCCGCTCTGGCCGCTGGAGTGGATGAACTGCGAGCGCTCCAGGTCGGCCAGGTCGTAGATGGCCCGGTACGCCGGGCCCCAGCGGTTCGCATACGGCTCGCTCGGGTGCAGCGGCTCGGCCCGCCCGGCGTAGACCGTGGACGCGTCGCCCGGTGTCGGCACCCGCAGGTCGAACAGCGGCGACAGCAGCGGATGCTTGCCGAACGGCCGGTGCTCGAGCACCGCCACGTGCGCCTGCGCCCATCGCCAGCGCTGCGGATCGGGCCCGTACCGCGCGGCCAGGTCGGCCAGCGCGTCGTCGAGCGAGGCCGTCAGCAGCTGCGCGCAGGTTTCCGTGGCCGGCGTGTCGATGCGGTCGCACCAGCGCTGCCAGGCGGGCTGGGTCAGCACGCGCTCGAGCGCCCGCAGCCGGCCGCGCTGCGGCTCCAGGGAACGGAATCCGGCAGCGCCGAGCTCGTCCTCGAAGACGCTGCGGCGCAGCCGGTCGAGCCAGGCGGTGGCGATCAGCGGCTCGGGCCGGTCGGCCGCCATGTCACCGTCCCAGTCGCGCAGCATCGCCAGCGCCGTGCGTG
>CAYGZN010000519.1:0-2501 GCA_964354355.1 uncultured Burkholderiaceae bacterium
CAAGGTCCTGGCACGCGGACCCGCGTCGGCCGCGGTGTCGCTGGTCGTCAGCCAGGACGAGCGCCCGCTGGTGTTCGTGCTGGACGGAGTGAAGAACGAGCTGGTCTCGCTGGACCCGGCGGCCGGCATGAAGGTCGTGCGGCGGATGAAGCAGGTGGTCGAGACCGCCGTGCTGATGGAGGTGCACTGACGTGGATCCGGTGCTGCACGCAGTCACCGTGGCGGCGCTGGTCGCGCTGCTGCTGCACGCGGCCCTGGGCAAGCTGCGCGCGCCGCTGCACTTCGCCGGCGTGCTGGCGGACTACCGGCTGCTGCCGGCTGCATGGGTGACGCCGGCGTCGTGGCTGCTGCCAATCGGCGAGCTCGCCGTGGCCGCGGGCCTGGCGCTGCCCGCCACCCGTTCCGCGGCGGCGCTGGCCTGCGCGGCCCTGCTTCTGGCCTACGCGGCGGCGATCGGCATCAACCTCGCTCGGGGACGCAGAACGATCGACTGCGGCTGCGGAGGCCCGGACGCACGTCGCCCGATCCAGCCGGCCATGCTCGCGCGCAACGCGGCGCTGGCCGCGATTGCGGCGTCGCTGGTCGCGCCGCTGGCGCCGCGCGAGCTGGTCTGGCTCGACTGGATGCACGGCACGATGCTGCTGGCTGCCGCCGTTGGGCTGTACGCGACGCTCGGGCAGTGGACTCAGAACCGGCGGGTCATGCGGGCCGTGGAGCGCTGAACGATGGAGCAGGCACTGATCGTCTCGAACGTCGTGTTGTGGGTCGTCGTCGTGGCGCTGGTGGCGGTCGTGTTCGCGCTGTCGCGACAGATCGGCGTGCTCTACGAGCGCGTGGCGCCGGTCGGCGCGCTGGTGATGGACAACGGTCCGCGCGTGAACCAGCCGGCACCGGTGCTCGAGCTGACCGACCTGTCGGGGCGGGCGCTGCGCATCGGCGCGCCGGCGTCGCACCAGACGCTGCTGTTCTTCGTGTCGCCGACGTGCCCGGTCTGCAAGAAGCTGTTGCCGGCGGTCTGGTCGCTGGCGCGCGCCGAGGCCGCACGCTTGCAGGTCGTGCTCGCCAGCGACGGCGAGCACGACGAGCACCGCCGGTTCGTGGCGGCCAACGGCCTGCAGGCGTATCCGTACGTGCTGTCGCACGAACTCGGGCTGCGCTGGCAGGTCGGCAAGCTGCCGCACGCGGTGCTGATCCGCGCCGACGGCACGGTGGCGGCCAAGGGCCTGGTCAACAGCCGCGAACAGCTCGAGAGCCTGCTGGCGGCCGACGACCTGGGGGTCGGCTCGGTTCAGGAATACGTGGCGCGTCGCGGCTCGAGCGCCGCGGGCGTCGGCGGGGAGGGTTGACCGTGCGGTGGTTCGACGACTGGTTCGAGCGGCGTGCGCGCGGGCTCGCGCTGCGCAGCTCCCGGCGCGGCGCGCTGGCGCGCATCGGGCGCACGGTGATCGGCGGTTCGCTGCTGTTTCCGGTGCTGCCGTTCGACCGCAGCAACCACTTCGCGAACGCCGCCGCGCCGCAGGGCGACAATACCCGGTGCGACTACTGGCGCTACTGCGCGTTCGACGGCTACCTGTGTTCGTGCTGCGGCGGGTCGCCGTCGACCTGTCCGCCGGGCACCGAGGCCTCGACGGTCGCGTGGGTCGGCACCTGCCGCAATCCGAACGACGGGCGCGACTACCTGATCAGCTACAACGACTGCTGCGGCAAGGCCTCTTGCGGCCGCTGCTTCTGCAACACCAACGAGCGCGAGCGGCCCGGCTACCACATGGGCGTGCACAACGACGTCAACTGGTGCATGGCCAACACGACGTCGCAGATGTTCCACTGCACGACGGCGGTGGTGGTCGGGCTGGCGCCGAAGGCATAACGCGTGGTCCCTCTGGGTCGGCGGCTGGGCGCGCCGGGGCGGGTCGAGCGCCGGGCCGCACGCTCGCCGTCCGCGTGGGCGGCGAAGGCGCGGGCGGCGATGGCATGCCTGGCGACGGCAGGTCTGGTGCTGCTGGCGGGCGCGTCGCCGCTGGCCGCGCAGGCCCCCGACGTGGCGGCGCTGCACTGGCGGCTGCACTGCTCGGGCTGCCACCAGCCGGACGGATCCGGCACGCCGGGCGCGGTGCCCGACCTGCGCGGCAACCTCGGCTACCTCGTCAGCGGCGCGCAGGGCCGGCGCTACGTGCTGCAGGTGCCCGGCGTCGCTCAGGCGCGCCTGAGCGACGCGGAACTGGCGGGCCTGACGAACTGGATGGTCCGCGCGTTCGCGGCAGGCACGCTGCCGGCCGACTTCAGCCCCTTCTCCGCAGAGGAGGTCGCGGCGGGACGCCGCAGCGTGCCCGCGGACGTCTCGGCCGTGCGCCGGCGGGTGGTCGCGACGCTGCGCGAGCAGGGACTGCCGGCGCGATGAGCGGCGGACCCGAACGATGAGCGATGCGCGCAGCCGCCCGCGCGAGGCCGGCGCCCGAGCCCTGCTGCTGGACGTCGGCGCGGTCATCACCCGCACCCTGTTC
>CAYGZN010000520.1:0-2491 GCA_964354355.1 uncultured Burkholderiaceae bacterium
GGCCGAGGCCGAGTCGATCGCGATGCGCATCCAGGCGCTGAAGTTCGAGCGGCGCAACAGCTGGTCCGACTACGCGGTGCTGTACCGCGGCAACCACCAGGCACGCGCGATCGAGCAGGCGCTGCGCAAGGAGAAGATCCCCTACGTGTTGTCGGGGGGGCAGTCGTTCTTCGAGCGCGCTGAAATCCGCGACGTCTGCGCGTGGCTGCGCCTGCTGGTCAACGACGACGACGACCCGGCCTTCATCCGGGCCGTGACCACCCCGAAGCGCGGCGTGGGCGCGCAGACGCTGCAGGCGCTGGGCGAATACGCCGGCGAGCGCAACCGTTCGATGTTCGCGGCGCTGTTCGAGTCCGGCGCCGAGGCCCGCCTGGCGCCGCGCCAGCTGCAGCCGCTGCGCGAGTTCGGCGAGTTCGTCAACCGCATCGGCTGGCGCGCCCGCAAGGAGCCGCCCGGCGCGCTGCTGCGGGAGCTGATCGAGGCGATCGGGTATCGCGACCACCTGTTCGAGTCGATGGACGAGAAGGCGGCCGCCACGCGCTGGCAGAACGTCGGCGACTTCACCGACTGGATCGCCCGGCGCGGCGAGGAGGACGGCAAGAACCTGATCGATCTCGCTCAGACCATCGCGCTGCTGTCGCGTCTCGACGGCAAGGACGCCGAGGCCGACGCGGTGCGGCTGAGCACGGTCCACGCCGCCAAGGGGCTGGAGTATCCGCACGTGTACATCGTCGGCTGCGAGGAGGGCCTGATGCCGCACGCGGGCGACGCGCAGCCGGACCAGGGTGAGGACGCGGACGGTCCGGTCGCCGCCGAGACGGCCGTGCGCCGCATCGAGGAGGAGCGCCGCCTGATGTACGTGGCGGTCACCCGCGCGCAGCGCTCACTGACGCTGAGCTGGTGCCGCCAGCGCAGGCGCGCCCGCAGCGTCGTCGCGAGGCTGCCGTCGCGATTCATCGCCGAGATGAAGCTCGACGCCGAAGGGGGTGCGTCCGCGCAGGTCGACGCCGGCACCGCGAAGCAGCGGCTCGCGGCCCTCAAGGGGCTGCTCAAGCCCGGCGGCGCCGGCTGAGCCCGAGCGAAGGGCCGGCGCACGGTGCGCCGGCCTTCAGTTATCCGCGTGCTACGGCTTGGCGGGGGCGTCGGCGCCCGCCGCGGGCGCCGGCACCTTGGGCTCGTCGAACTTCGCACCGCCCTTGTTGGCCAACAGCACGACCGCGCGGCCGATCTCGACCTCGCTGAACTCGCCGCCGCCCTGGGCGGGCATCGCGTTCTTGCCCTTGAGCGCGGCGCCCAGCAGCGCCTCGTACCCGGCCTTGATCCGCGGGCCCCACGCGGCCGCATCGCCCGTCTTGGGCGCGCCTGCGGCGCCGGTCTCGTGGCACGCCCCGCACTGGGCCTTGTAGACCTCGTCGCCCGAGCGCAGCACTTTCGGGCCGCTCGCGTCCTTGAACTCGAATCGGGCGACCGGCCGAATGCGGGCCTCGATCGCCTCGGGCGTCATGCCCTCGGTGCCGGCGCCGGTTCGCTTGGCCGACGTCACGTAGGTCACGAGCAGGATGATGATCAGCACCGGCACCACGAAGGCCAGCACCACCACGGTGATCAGCTGGCGAGGCGTCTTGATGAAGGATTCGTGTTCGGCGCTCATCGGGGGTCTCGGTCGGGCGGGCGTGCAGCCGGCAATTATAGCGAGGATCGCCCGTATCGGGCGGCTGCAGGCCGCGCCGCGGTGCTGCTCGGGTACAATCGGCGGTTCGCGCCCGTAGCTCAGGGGATAGAGTACTGGCCTCCGAAGCCAGGGGTCACAGGTTCGATTCCTGTCGGGCGCGCCACCCCTCGCTCTTTGTCGGGGCGCCGCAATGTTCCGCCCATCCCCGCCCGTGTCTGCCCGCCCGCTTCCATGCGCACCCGGACTGCCGCCGTGAGCGCCGGCCCGCCGGCGCGCGTGATGATCTTCCACGGCGCACCCGCCGCGTCGCAGCAGGCGATCGTGGCCCACGGCGGCCAGACGAACCCCCAGCTGTTCGAGCGTGCGCTCGCGCTGCACGCCCCGGACCTGGACCTGGTGGTCGTCGACGTCGCCGACGGCGAGGGGCTGCCTGCGGGCATGGCGATCGGGGACCTCGACGGCGTCGTGATCACGGGCTCGCCGCTGAATGTCTACGACGGCAGCCCTGCAGTGACGCGCCAGATCGAACTGGCCCGCGAACTGTACGAGCGCCGCGTGCCGGTCTACGGCAGCTGCTGGGGGCTGCAGCTGATGGCGCAGGCGCTGGGCGGGGTCGTGGGGCTCAACCCCAACGGGCGCGAGATCGGCGTGGCGCGCAACATCGCGCCGACCGACCCGGGCCGCGACCATTTCCTGTTCGAAGGCAAGGCCGCCGCGTTCGACGCGCTGTGCACCCACGTCGACGACGTGCAGGGCGTTCCCCCGCAGGCGGTCGTGCTGGCCTGCAACGGCCACAGCGCGGTGCAGGCGCTGGGGATT
>CAYGZN010000521.1:0-2488 GCA_964354355.1 uncultured Burkholderiaceae bacterium
ACGCCAGCAATCCGCCTGCAAGCGCCGCAACACCCATGACCTGTGAGAGACCGCCGCTGACCACTTTCATGCCTGTGTTCCCCTCTTGTCTTTCGGATCGACCCATGCCGCTTCGCCACCGCGCTGCGCGCGCGTGAGTGTCCATGAGGGGCGCCCCGACCGACAGTTGCGAATGGTCCGGGTTACGGTGGCCGTGACCGAGGGCTTGACTATACTCAAGTGCCGACACGCGCACCTTGCAATTCCGGACAATCGGGGCCGACAATCGCCCGGCGACTCCTGCGCTCCCGTGAAGAAGCCCCCCGAACCGAACCCGCGACCCGAGCGCCCGCTGACGGCGAGCGGACCCGGCGACGTTCGGGTCGGGCCGGTCCTGTCGATTCCGGCGGTATTGACCGAGTTCGGCGTTGCACCGCAGCGCGCCTTTGCGCTGGCGGGGGTCGACCCGCGACTGTTCCAGGATCCGGAGAGCCGAATCCCTTTCGAGGCGCTCGGCGACCTGCTTGAGGCCTGCGTGTCGCTGACCGGCTGCCGGGATTTCGGACTGAGGGTCGGCGAGCGCTTCGACCTGAACGGCTTCGGGCCGCTCGGCCAGCTGATGCGCCATTGCGCCACGGTTGGCGATGCGATCCGCACGCTGGTGCTGCACCTGCACCTGCACGACCGTGGCGCGGCCCCGTTGTTGCTCGCAACCGATCCTGGGTGCGTCGTTCTCGGCTACTCGATCTACCGTCGCGACACGCCCGCGGCCGCTCAGATCTACGATGGCGCCATCGCAATCGCCAACCGCGTCCTGCGCGAATTGTGCGGGCCTCGATGGAAGGCGCTGCGGGTGCAGTTCGCGCACAGCCGGCTGGACAGCACCGTGCCCTACCGCCAGGCGTTCGGCACGAGCGTGCATTTCGACGCGGAGATCTCGGCGATCGTGTTCGCTTCATCGTGGCTGGAGCGACCGATTGCAGGCGCCGATCCGGCCGCCCATGCCTTGCTCGCCAAGGCGATGCGCGACGCGCAGGCCGATGGCCCCATGAGCTTCGCCGAGCAGGCGCAACGTGTGCTGCACCAGATGGTGCCGGGCGCCACGGCGTCGGCCCACGCCGTGGCGACACTGTTCGGGATCCACGAGCGCACCCTTCGGCGGCGCCTCGAGAAAGAGGGCACAAGCCTGCAGCAGCTCATCAACGACACGCGGTTCGAGCTCGCCAGCCAGCTCCTCGAGAACACCGGACTCCCCGTGTCGCGGATTGCGATGGCCTTGCAGTATGCCGATGCGAATGCGTTTTCGCGGGCGTTTCGTGGCTGGGCCGCCGTCAGCCCCACGCAATGGCGGGCTCGCGGTCGACTCCAGGACCCGCCTACTTCGCGGCCTTCGGCGGGCAGTGCGCGTCGTAAGTGGACTGCATCTGCCGCAACTTGAGCACGCCGTACAGCACCACGATCGCCATGGCGACCACCAGCAGCCCGACGCAGGTCTTCTCCACGCCGTAGGCGCCCTGGCGGTTGGCGATGGTGCTGGCGACGATCAGCACGAGAATCCCGACGTTGATGACCCAGTTCACCGGCTTCGGGACGATGAAGTGCAGCGTGCCGAAGCCCGCGAGCTGGTAGAGCATGAACGGCACGATGGCGACCGCCGGCAGCAGCTCGGTGATGCCCAGCGCAACGTCGACCGACTGCGGCGCCCGCGCGTGCAGCAGCGCGCTGTGCACCAGCTCGTGGAACAGCGCGGGTATCGCGCACAGGAACGGCACCACCGCCAGCAATTCGATGACCAGCCCCCCGCTCCAGGTGCCGATCCGGGACGACGGATCGGCACCGGCGCTCGAGGACTGCGTGCCGATGAACAGCCCGCCCACCACGGCCGCCACACTGGCCAGCATCAGCAGCTCCACCGTGATGCCGAAGCTCGTCGGCTCGCCCGTCTTGAGCAGCAGCAGCGCCAGGAAGCCCGGCGTGTAGAACATCACGCGCACGAGCCGTGCCCACACGCGCGCGTCGCGATCCGGCGGCAGCACGGGCAGCGGGCGTCCGTCCGTTCCGACGGTTTCTCTTTCTTTCGACATGGCGGTGTCCCGGGGGTTCAGGTGGTCGACCATCGGACCGGGACGCTAGCACAACGGGCTGGTTCCGGGAATGGGCAGCCGGATATGCTCGCCCGTGCCGTTCTGGGGTGTCTTGGACGGTTCCCCTGACCGGCGCGGTGAGCGCAGCTCACTCAACGGCGCTGCGCTTCCGGCAGAAAGCGCACGCCGGGGCGCGCCAGCCCGCCGCCGACGCCGATCGGGGTGCCGTCGGCGCGCCAGCAGGCGGCGCCCTCCAGGTCGCCGTCGTCGCGAAAGCGGATCGCGCACATGCCGCCGCCCACGTTCGGCACGCGCAGCACGTCGTGGCCGCGGGCCCGCAGCGCCTGGACGACCGCGTCCGGAATCCGCGGCTCGATCTCGAGCGCGAAGCCCTGTGTCCACACGCGCGGCGCCTCGACGGCTTC
>CAYGZN010000522.1:0-2480 GCA_964354355.1 uncultured Burkholderiaceae bacterium
CTGGCAGGCCGCGGTCTGGTTCGCGACCGGCGCCTCGCCCGGGCCACTGGGTTCCGGCCACGTGCTGGCGGCACCGTACCAGGCGTTTCGCACCCGTGACGGCTGGATCAACATCGGCGGCGCCAATCCGTCGAACTGGGAGCGGACCTGCGACGTGCTGGGCCATCCGCAGTGGAAGACCGATCGGCGATTCGCCGACAACACCGCACGCATGGCGAACCTGCCGGCGCTGGTCACCGAGATGGAGGCCGTGCTGCGCACGCGCGACGCCGCCGACTGGATCGGCGCGTTCGACGCCGCGGGTGTCCCCGCGGGGCCGGTGCACTCGATCGGCGAAGCACTGTCGCACCCGCAGACGCTGGCCCGCGGGATGGTCGTGGACCTCGTTCACCCGCGCGCCGGGCCCACCCGCGCGATCGGCACGCCGGTCAAGTTCTCACGCACGCCGTGCGCGGTGACGCGGCCCGCGCCCGAACTGGGCGAGCACACGCGCGAGGTGCTGACCGAACACGGCTATTCGCGCGACGAGGTCGACGCGCTGCTGGCCGAGGGCGTGATCGGCGAGCCCGGCTGATCGCGATTGCGCGGGCGGCGCGCAGCGCGTCCCGGGCGGCCTGCGTCCGCCTGACCCTCGACCGCGCGGCCCTCGTCCGCGCCTCGGTTGCGGGCGCGGACCCCGCCGGCGCGCCGCCACGCGAGGTAGTACTCGCGTGCGACCGCGCGCACCGCGCGGCCGATGTCGTCGTAGGCGTCGTCGTCCAGGTTCGCGAACGAAATGCGCGCCGACCAGTCGGGCGCCTCGAAGCCACTGCCGTTGAGCAGCACGATGCCGTACTTCTCGGCCAGCCGGAACACCAGGTCCAGCGGGTGCACGTTCGCTACGAGCCAGCGCGCGACCTCGTCGCCCGCGTGCCGGCGGATCAGCGCCTCGATGTCGATCAGCCCGTAGTAGCCATCGAACAGCGGCCCGGGCGCGACGTCGGCCCCCAGGCCTTCGCGGGTGGCGGCCACTCGCCGGGCGAGCAGGTCGAGGCAGGCGCGCTGGTAGCGCTTGCCCGTGTCCATCAGCTCGCCCAGCGACAGCAGCGCCATCATCGCCTGCTGGGGCGGCGACAGGCCCGCCGTGTGCTTGAGCGCGACGTCGCGGCTGTCGGCGACGACTCGGTCGATGAAGCGCAGGCGCCGCGGCGTGACCGTCAGCGACCCGTAGCGCCGGTCCAGCCGGCGGTGCGTGGTCTCGGGCAGCGCCGCGATCCGCCGGTCGAACACGTTGCGCTCGTGCACCGCGATCACGCCGAGCCGCCAGCCGGTGCAGCCGAAGTACTTGCTGAACGAGTACACGCCGACGGTGTTGTGCGGAAAGGCGCCGAGCAGCGAGCGAAACCCCGGCACGAAGGTTCCGTAGACGTCGTCGGTCAGCAGCATCAGGTCGGGCCGGGCGCGCAGGACCCTGCCGATGCGCCGGATCGTCTCGTCGCTCATCGCCACCGCGGTCGGGTTGCCGGGGTTCACGACGAAGAACGCCTTGACCTTCGGATCGCGCAGCCGGTCGATCTCGCGCGCCGGATACTGGTAGCCCGCGTCGGGCGCCGCGTGCACCTCGACGACCTTCAGGTCGTAGTCCTCCAGCCTGGGGATTTCCAGGTACGGCGTGAAGATCGGCACGCCCAGCGCGATCGTGTCGCCGGCCTGCAGCAACCGGTTCGCGCGCAGCGATTTCAGCAGGTAGCAGATCGCCGCGGTGCCGCCTTCGACGGCGAACAGGTCGAACCGGCCCGGCGGCACCGGCGAGCCGCACATCGCCCACTGCAGGTACGCGTGCACGATGCGCTCGGTGTGCGACAGCATCCGGTCGGGCACCGGGTAATGGCCGCCGAGCACGGCGTCGACGAGTTCGTGAACGAACGCGTCGCGCTCGAAGCCCAGCCGCGAGACCGCCCACTGCACGGCCTTGCGCAGGAACCCGGCGCCCGGCGCCGTCGCCTGCGGGCGCAGCCAGCTCGACAGCCTGCGCGCAATGCCGCGCGCCCGCGGCATGCCCCCCAGCCCCCCCGGCAGGTCCCGCACCCGCCGGCTCTCGGTCAGCGCGAACTGCCCGAGCAGGAAGAACGCATCGCGCGGCGCGGTTGCGACCCAGTTCGGGTTGCCGCGCCCCGCGTTCAGGTAGACGTGCGCCGACGCGCGCGCCGCACGCGTGGCCAGCCGCGCGAGTTCGTCCTTGATCTCGAAGGGACTGAGCCTCTCGAACCTGCGCAGCCTGTCGACGTCCATGCCGGTCTCCCGTGATGCCCGAGCACGGCAGACTGTACGCTGCGCCGGGCCCGGCGCGTCAGGACTGCTCCCACGGCAACCCCGCCCGGCGCCAGCCGCCCCGGCTGCCGCGGCGCCGGCTGTCGTCCAGTTCGCCTTCGAAGCCCTCGAGGATGTTGAAGGCGCGGGACCACCCCGATGCGGCGGCGAGCCGGGCCGCCGCATCCGAG
>CAYGZN010000523.1:0-2468 GCA_964354355.1 uncultured Burkholderiaceae bacterium
CCTGCAGGTTGTGGCCTTCGCCGCCGATGTAGCTGATCACCTCGAAGCCGTTGGTCAGGCGCACCTTGGCGACCTTGCGCAGCGCCGAGTTCGGCTTCTTGGGGGTGGTCGTGTACACGCGGGTGCAGACGCCGCGACGCTGCGGCGAATCCTGCAGCGCGGGGCTCTTGCTCTTGGCATGGGCGAGTTCGCGCGGTTTGCGAACCAGCTGGTTGATCGTTGGCATGTTGTCTGAGCGCCTGTCTGGAGTGCTGGGTGTCCGATCGATCGATTCCGCGGACATCCTGCCCAGCGCTGCAGCAATGGCTGACCATCACACCAAAGAGCGCCGGGAAGGGGATCCCGAAGAACCTGCAAGTATAGCAATGCCGGGGAACCCGGGTCAATTCCGAAAAGGCCGGACAGCCGAACAGGCCAAACGGGCCCGCCAGGCCACAGCAGGCCCGGCCGGCCGTCGAAAAGAAACGCCCGGCAAAGCCGGGCGTTTCCAGGTCGACGCGCGGTCGCGGGCGGTCAGCCTTCGCTCGCCACCCCAGAGTCCTCGGCCGCGGCGGCGGCCTCGGCTTCGGCCTGCTGCTGGGCGAGTTCGCCCGGCTGCATGAACATCGCCTCGGCCGCCGTCAGCGCGGCCTGCTCCTGCGCCTCGTTCTGCTCCTTCTCCTTGCGTGCACGGTGATACGCCAGGCCAGTACCCGCCGGGATCAGGCGGCCGACGATCACGTTCTCCTTCAGGCCGCGCAGTTCGTCCTTCTTGCCCATGATCGCGGCCTCGGTCAGCACGCGCGTGGTCTCCTGGAACGACGCCGCGGAGATGAACGAGTCGGTCGACAGCGACGCCTTGGTGATGCCCAGCAGCAGGTTCTCGTAGACGGCGGGCAGCTTGCCCGCGGCGATCGCCTTGTCGTTCTCGTCCAGGATCTCGGAGCGCTCGACCTGCTCGCCGGTGATGAACGGCGCGTCGCCGGGGACCACGACCTGCACGCGGCGCAGCATCTGCCGCACGATCACCTCGATGTGCTTGTCGTTGATCTTGACGCCCTGCAGCCGGTAGACGTCCTGGACCTCGTCGACGATGTAGCGCGCCAGCGCCTCGATGCCGAGCAGGCGCAGGATGTCGTGCGGATCGGCGGGGCCGTCGACGATCATCTCGCCCTTGTTGACCACCTGGCCGTCGTGGACCAGCACGTTCTTGTCCTTCGGGATCAGGAACTCGTGGGCGTTGCCGTCCAGGTCGGTGATGACCAGCCGCTGCTTGCCCTTGGTGTCCTTGCCGAACGACACCGTGCCGGTGACCTCGGCCAGCATGCCGGCGTCCTTCGGCGCGCGCGCCTCGAACAGCTCGGCCACGCGCGGCAGGCCGCCGGTGATGTCGCGGTTCTTCTGCGACTCCTGCGGAATCCGCGCCAGCACCTCGCCCACGCCGACCGGCTGGCCGTCGCGCACGGTGATCAGCGCGCCCACCGGGAAGCTGATCGTCACCGCGTGGTCGGTGCCGGCGATCTTGACCTCCTCGCCGGCCTCGTTGATCAGCTTGACCTGCGGGCGCAGGCCCTTGCTGGCCGCGCCGCGCCGCTTGGCGTCGATGACCACCAGCGTCGACAGGCCCGTGACCTCGTCGATCTGCTTGGCCACCGTCGCGCCTTCCTCCACGTTCTCGAACTTCACGGTGCCCGCGTACTCGGTGATGATCGGGCGGGTCAGCGCGTCCCAGTTGGCGATCGTGGCGCCGGCCCTCACCTGCTTGCCGTCGGTGGCCATCAGCACGGCGCCGTAAGGCACCTTGTGCCGTTCGCGCTCGCGCCCGTTGTCGTCGGTGATCAGAACCTCGCCGGATCGCGAGATCACGACAGCCTCGCCCTTGACGTTGGTCACGTAGCGCATCGTGGCGGTGAAGCGGACCGTGCCGTTGGACTTGGCCTCGATCGAGCTGGCCACCGCCGCTCGTGACGCGGCGCCACCGATGTGGAAGGTGCGCATCGTCAGCTGCGTGCCGGGCTCGCCGATCGACTGCGCGGCGATCACGCCGACCGCCTCGCCGGTGTTGACCAGAGAGCCACGCCCGAGGTCGCGCCCGTAGCACCTCGCGCACAGGCCGTAGCGCGTGTCGCAGCTCAGCGGCGTGCGCGCGCGGACCTCGTCGATGCCGAGCTGCTCGATGCGCTCGACCGCGTCCTCGTCCAGCAGCGTGCCGGCCTCGAACAGCGTCTCCTGCGTTTCCGGATCGACGACGTCGACCGCCGCCACACGGCCCAGGATCCGGTCGCGCAGCGCCTCGATGACCTCGCCGCCCTCGACCAGTGCACGCATGGCCACACCGTTGCTGGTGCCGCAGTCGTCCTCGACCACCACCAGGTCCTGGGTCACGTCGACCAGGCGCCGGGTCAGGTAGCCCGAGTTGGCGGTCTTGAGCGCCGTGTCGGCCAGGCCCTTGCGGGCGCCGTGCGTCGAGATGAAGTACTGCAGGACGT
>CAYGZN010000524.1:0-2461 GCA_964354355.1 uncultured Burkholderiaceae bacterium
CCCGGCCGCGTCGGCGGGACGGTCGCTGTTGACGTCGACCGCCACGACGCGCGCGCCGGCACCGGCCTCGAACAGCAGTTCGGTCGCGTGCGGCGCGAGGCTGACGACCCGCGGCCGCTGCGCGGTCACGCTGACCGCGCGGCCCCAGTCGTCGTGCACGTCGGCACCCGCGGCCGGCCGCACGCTGGCCGCCAGGCTGACCGCCAGCCAGGCCAGCGCCGCCCAGGCGCGGCGCGTGCGCATCGGGCCGTCTGTGTGCATCAGTTCGCGCCGTAGCGCACGGCCAGCCAGACCGTTCGCGGCGGCATGTTGTAGCCCCAGACCGTCTGGTAGTCCTTGTCGCCCGCGTTGGCCAGCCGCAGCGACACGGCCCACTCGCGCGACACGGCGTAGCCGGCGCCGAGGTTGACGACGCCGTACCCGCCCATCGGCTGGCGCCGCGTGTCCAGGCGATCGGACTGGAACGTCACTTCGGACCACAGCGTCAGCGGGCCCGATCGCCAGTCGGCGCCGACGACCCCCGACTGCGCCGCGCGCCGCGCCAGCGGGGCCTCGGCCGTCACCCCGGTGGCCGGGTCGGTGATCACACCCCGGGGCTGCTGGAACGTCAGCGTCGAGCGCAGCGCGAGCGCGCCGACCGGATAGTAGGCGTTGATCCCCAGCCCCTTGACCCGTGCCTCGGCGAGGTTGTTGGGGATGAAGTTGGCGTCGAGCTCGATCGCGTTGCGAATGCGGCTGGCAAAGAGCGTGGCCCCGATGCGCGCGGCGCCGCGCGTCCAGTCGAGCCCGACCTCGCCGCCGCGCGCCTCCTCGGGCTTGAGCGCCGGGTTCGAGCCGAACGGGTTGTACAGGTCGTCGAAGGTCGGCGCACGGAACGCCGTGCCGTAGCTGGCGCGCACCCGCCACTGGGGATCGAGCTGCATGCCCCACGCGACGTTGCCGGTGGTCGCGTCGTCGACCGTGTCGATGCTGTCGTGGCGCAGCTGCAGGTTCAGCTGCTGCGCCCCGAACTCGATCTGCCAGCCCGCCAGCACCGACGTGGTCGTCCGGCGGTCCTGGCTGTAGGCGAACTCGCCGGTGGTCAGCCCGGCGCCGGCGATCGTCTGCACTTCGCGCTCGAGCCCCGCGGTGAAGCGGCCGGCCGAGGTCTGCAGCGCGCTCAGCCACGTGACGCTGCGCGTGTCGGTGCGCGGCGCGAAGTCGAATGCCGGGTAGGTGTAGTCGATCGCGCTGCCGCCGGCACGCAGCTGGGTGGACAGTCCCGGCGCCAGGTTGCCCTGCACCCACGCCGACCCCGCGCGGGTGCGGTAGTCGATGATCGCGGCGTCCGGCGACGAGAACGCGCCGTCGTACGCGGTGTTCCCGCTCGTGGCGAATCCGTCCACGCCCGCCGACCAGTCCTGGCCGAACTGCTGCGACAGGCTCAGGTTCATCGTCGCCTGGCGGTTGCCGTCGCGGTCGACCTGGTGGTCGGGGCTGTACGGGCGGGTCGCCTCGAAACCGTCGGTGCGATCCCAACCCACGCCGACATCGAATCGGGTGGCCCGCCCGGCAGGCCCGACGGCGCCCCCGTAGCCGAGCGTGCCCTGCACGGTGCCCAGCGTGCCCAGCCCGAGGCTGGCCCGCGGCGCCGGCGCCGCCGCAGCGCGCCGCGTGAGGATGTTGACCACGCCGCCGATCGCCCCCGAGCCGTACAGTGGCGAACTCAGCCCTCGCAGGATCTCGATCCGATCGACCGCGACCAGCGGCAGGAACTCCAGGTTCGAGCCGCCCGACGTCGGATTCTGCAGGCGCACGCCGTCGACCAGTACGACCGACTGGGACGTCTTCGTGCCGCGCAGGAACAGGCCGGTGGTCGAGCCGCGGCCGCCGGCCTGTGCGATCTCCACGCCGTAGCTCTGCAGCAGTTCGGCAACCGACGCCGGGCCCGCGCGTTCGACCGCGTCGCGACCGATCACGCTGATGTCGGCCAGCGACCGGCGCGGGTCGTCCTCGAAGCGGCTGGCGGTGACGACGACCTCGGGCAGTTCCTGCGCGAATGCGCCGGGGTACAACCCCGCAAGCCACGCGAACAACGATGTCGTCGCGACGGTTCGGATCGTTCCGAACCGGCCTGCGCCGCAGATTGCGGGAGCCATGCCAACGCCCTCTGCCACCGGAGTGGCCCAACGCCCCGCCCACCGCGAGGCCATCTGCGAAGTGCGACGCGCAGCCGGTGTGCAGCCGCGCGTCCCCCTTCCGGCCGGTATCCGGGCTGGCGGAACCGTCGCGCAGAACGCGACGGGGCGCATCGCCTTCCCGAACCGGCCGTCGAACCGTCGGCGGCCGAACTCAGTGGCTTGCTGGATGCACCCCTCACCCGCAGGTGAGTCCGCTTACCGTTGCGGGGGCAGCACAGGTTGGCTGGCCTCGCGTGGACGAGGCGCGCGACGACTCGGTCTACGAGCTCGAGATCGCCTTC
>CAYGZN010000525.1:0-2456 GCA_964354355.1 uncultured Burkholderiaceae bacterium
CTCGACGACGACGGCGGAATGGATGAGCGCGGTGGCGACGAGCCATGGCATGAAGCTCGCGTTCTCCACCGGGTCCCAGAACCACCAGCCGCCCCAGCCCAGCTCGTAGTAGGCCCACCAGCTGCCCACCGCCACGCCCAGTGTCAGGAAGCACCAGGCGAGCGTCGTCCACGGCCGCGCCCAGCGCGCCCAGCGCGCCCAGGCGGCGTCCCGGCGATCGCCGAGCAGTGCCGCGATCGCAAAGGCGAACGCCACGGCGAATCCCACGTAGCCCATGTAGAGCAGCGGCGGGTGATCACCATGCCCGGGTCCTGCAGCAGCGGGTTCAGGTCGCGGCCTTCCAGCGGGATGGGGAACACCCGCAGGAACGGGTTCGACGTGGCCAGCACGAACAGCGCGAAGCCCGCCGCCAGCAGCCCCATGACACCCAGCACCCGCGCCGCGACGGCGGCCGGCAGACGCCGGCTGAAGCGGGCCACGGCCAGCATCCACACCGAGTGCAGCGTCAGCCACAGCAGCATCGACCCTTCGTGCGAGCCCCAGGCCGCCGCGATGCGGTATTGCAGCGGCAGCAGCGAGTTGGAGTTCTCGGCGACGTTGCGCACCGAGAAGTCGTTCTGCGCGAACGCGGTCACGAGACACGCCCACGCGAGCAGCACGAACAGGCTCTGGCCCACGGCCGCCGGGCGCGCCATCGCCATCCACGCCGCGTCGGACCGCTGCGCGCCCGCCAGCGCCAGCGCGCCCAGCACCAGCGACAGCAGCAGCGCGAGGATCAGCGCGAAGTGACCGGCCTCGGGAATCATCGTTGAATGCTAACGGGCGTGCGATTCGCCCCCGTCGCCTCCAGCGCCTCGGCCCGGCGCGCCATCTCGCGCGTGAACCGCTTGAAGAGGAATCCGTGCGCCGGGACCAGCGCGTACCAGTACAGCAAGCCCCAGACGCCCTTCGGATGCCAGTAGGCGCTCACTTTTACTATTGATCCGCTGACCTCCGATCCGCTGACCTCCGGTCGGTTGGCCGCGCGCGGCTCGATCTCGAACTCCAGCACGGCGTTGCCCGGCGCCTTCATGCCGAAGTTCAGCGTCAGGCGGCGCGGCGGGTCGATGCCGATCACGGTCCAGTAGTCGATCGTGTCGCCCAGGCGCAGCCCCGTCGGGTCGCGCCGGCCACGCGTGAAGCCGGGCCCGCCGATCGCCCAGTCGACCAGTTCACGCAGCCACCACAGCCCGTTCAGCGTGTAGTAGCGGTTGTCGCCGCCGATCGCCGTGACCACCTGCCACACCGACTCGGGACGCGCCGAGGACGGGGCCGACGCGCCCGCGCGCTTGGCGTAGAACGCGTAGTCCGGGCGGTCGCCGCGGAACATCAGCCGGCCCTCGGTCCAGCGCGCCGCCACCGTGTGCTCGCGCTCGGCCTGCAGCGCCGCCTGCACCGACTCGCGAAAGCCCAGCAGGCGTTGCGGGACGATCCGGCGCAGGGCCGCGTCGTCGGCCGGGATGTCGTGCTTGAGTCCGCCGACCAGCGCCCGCGCGATGTTGGCCGGCACCGTGGTGATCAGCGAAAGCCACAGCGACGACAGGCCGGGGCTGAGCACCGGCACCGGAAGGATCCACGGGCGCCTGCCGACCACCGCACCGAACTCGCGCATCATCGACTCGTACGACAGGTACTCGGGCCCGCCGGCCTCGTAGATCCGGCCCGCCGCCTCGTCGATCTGCGGCAGCCGCACCAGGTACTCGAGCAGGTTCTCCAGCGCGATCGGCGAGGACTTCGAGCGGACCCAGCGCGGCGTGACCATCACCGGCAGGTGGTAGACCAGGTCGCGGATCACCTCGTAGGCCGCCGAGCCCGGCCCGACGATGATGCCGGCGCGCAACTCCGTGACCGGCACGCGCCCGGCACGCAAGACCTCGCCGGTCTCCCGGCGCGACACCAGGTGCTCCGAGTCGGCGTCGGGCGGCACCAGCCCGCCCAGGTAGACGATGCGCGACACCCCTGCGGCGGCGGCCGCGGCCGCGAAAGCGCGCGCGGCCGCGACGTCGAGCCGGCCGAAGTCGCGCCCGGCGGCCATCGAGTGCACCAGGTAGAAGGCGACCTCGACGCCCTGCAGCGCGGCCGGCAGCGTGGCCGGGTCCAGCGCATCGGCCTGCACCAGCTCGACGCCCCGCCAGCCGCGCGCCTCGAGCACCTTGACGTTGCGTGCAGCGGCGCGCACGCGCTGCCCTGCCTGCAGCAGCCGCGGAACGAGGTTCGTCCCGACGTAGCCGCTGGCGCCGAAGACCAGGACCCGAGCCGTTCGCATCGAGGCGTGAGCCTACACCTCCTCGGGCACCATCTCGATGGCGCCGCAGGGGCACTCGGTGGCGCACATGCCGCAGCCCTTGCAGTAGTCGTAGTTGAACTGGAAACGGTTGCCGGGTCCGAGCTTGATGACGGCGTTGTCGGGGCACACG
>CAYGZN010000526.1:0-2456 GCA_964354355.1 uncultured Burkholderiaceae bacterium
GCCCAGCAGCGCGCCGACCGCCGAGGGCACGAAGCTGTAGAGAACCAGGCCCGCAGCCCCGGCCGCCAGCGCCAGCCTCGCCATCCAGCGCCGCCGCCACACGGTGGCCCCCATCCCAGCCGCCAGCGCGAGCCAGCCGATCTCCTGGTGAACGAAGACTCGGATGATCGCGGTGCGCGCGGCGCACCACCCGGCCCACGGACTCGGGTCGCACGCGTGCGCGTACGCCGCCGGCTCGACGACGAGGTGGCGCGCCAGCCAGGCGAAGGCCAGCGCCAGCAGCGCCGGCCAGAGCGTGCGCAGCAGCCGCGGACCGGAACGAGGAATGGACATGGGTGTCAGTGTCAGGGGGCCGGTCGCCTCGTGGACTCGATTCAGGCCGCGGGCGACGCGCCGCTGCAGCTCACTGCGATGTCCTGCGGACTGCCTGGCGCGCTTAGCGCGTCCTCGAGCTTCATCGGCAGTTGTTGTGCAGCTTCCACTTTTCCTCGTGGCCGATGGCTTTGGCGAAATCGGGCGCCCTGCAGCGTTCGGCTTCAGCGGGGTCGATGGGTGCCGCCCGCGAGCCCTGCGCCACCGGCGTGGCACGCGCCGTGTCCCGATCGAACATCGCGACCGCGACCAGGCCCACCACGCCCGCGAAGGCCACGACGATCAGGCCCTGCGCGAAGTTGCCGCCGGCCCCCGGCGCCGGCGTGTATTCGCAGACGCCGCCGGGGCACAGCTGTGCCGGGTTTCCGTTGAACAGGTCGTAGACCCTGCACCCCAGGCAGATCCCGAACGCCGTCTCGAAGAACAGCAACAGCAGGCAGAGCGCGCAGACGATCAGGTTGACGGGGCCCACCACGCCCTTGATCACCACCAGGTAGAGCATCGTCGACGCCAGCGCGAAGCCGATCGCCCACGCGAAGCGCTTCTGCGGCGCGCCGACGTATTCGGGCTGCTGCCTGCGCACGATCCACTGCCCGAGAATGAGGCTGGGCGCGAAACGCGGGTTGACGAAAATCCGCAGCGTGAAGTCGAGCAGGAACGCCACGACGAACACCCGTGTCGGCTGGAAGTTGCCCGTCAGCCAGGCGTTCATGAAGGCGACGATCGCGAAAAGGAACAGGATGCCGGCGCCGGCGCGCACCGCGCGCTCATTGAGCACGCGAACCGAATAGCCGGGCAGGTCCTGGCCGAACTCGAACAATCGATCGCTCATGAGAGTCCGCTGTGGGATGACGGGGGCTCCACCGGATACGGCGACACGCGCGATACTCACGCCCATCGAACCTGCGTTCCGCACGGAACGCGAAGACCGCATTGTCGCTCATGAGCCGCAACACCTCCGATTCGTCGCGATCGACCCCGGCGCCCGCGGGCAGCCCCGCGGACATTCGTGTGCAGTGCTGCGGCGACGCCTGGGTCATGGTGGACTGGGGCGCCGATGCGAACGCCAACGTCGCCGCGCGGGCGCTGGCCGCGCGCATGCGCGCGGTGCCGCAGGCGTTCTGTGCCGAGGTGGTGGCCGGCGTGCGCACGCTCGCCGTTCGCATCGCCACGGACGACGCCCATGACACGCGCGGCCGGCAGCGCGATGCCGCACTGGAGTGGTTGCGTGCGACGGCGCCCCAGGCGCTGCGCTGGAAGGCCCCGGTGGGCAAGCAGGTGGTGCTGCCGGCGTGCTACGACGCGTCGGTGGCACCCGATCTGGACGACGTGGCCGCGGCCACCGGGCTGGGCACTGCAGAAGTCGTCGACATCCACAGCCGGTGCGTCTTCACCGCGGAAGTCGTCGGGTTCATGCCGGGCTTCGCCTACCTCGGGGGGCTCGACCCGCGCCTGAAGGTCGATCGCAGGGCCACGCCCCGGCCGCGGGTGCCCGAGGGCAGCATCGCCATCGCCGGCCTGCAGACGGCCGTGTATCCCAGCCCCACACCGGGGGGCTGGAATCTGATCGGACGCTGCCCGCTGCGCCTGTTCGATCCCCTGCGTTCGCCACCGGCGCTGATCGGCGAAGGCGACAGCCTGCGCTTCGAGGTGATCGACAAGCCCGCATTCGACCGCCTCTGGAGCCGGCGATGAGTCCGACTGCCGCCGCGGCTGCGGTCGTCGAGGTGCTCAGGCCGGGGCTGCTGGACAGCGTGCAGGACCCGGGGCGCCCGGGCCAGGCCCACCTCGCGCTGTCGCGGGGCGGCGCGATGGACCGCAGCGCGATGGCGCTGGCCAATGCGCTGGTCGGCAACGCCCTCGACGACGCCGGCGTGGAGATCACCGGACCCGGTCCGACCCTGCGGTTCGATTGCGACGCCTGGATCGCCACCGTGGGGGCGCGACACGCGATCGTCCGGGCGGCCGGCCCGGACACCGGACCCGGCGAAGCCCTGCCGACGCGACGTCCGGTATTCGTCGCGGCCGGAAGCACGCTGCGCTGGCAGGCTCCCCCGGTGGGCTGGCGCAGCTGGATCGCGGTG
>CAYGZN010000527.1:0-2453 GCA_964354355.1 uncultured Burkholderiaceae bacterium
GTACGGGCTGGGCACCGTGTTGTCGACGATCAGCGGCACGCCGTGCGCGTGCGCGATCTTGGCCAGCGCCTCGAAGTCGGTCACGTTGCCCAGCGGGTTGCCGATCGACTCGCAGAAGACCGCCTTGGTGCGGTCGTCGATCAGCGCGGCGAAGGTCTCGGGCCGGCGCGGGTCGGCGAAGCGCGCCTGCAGGCCCATCTGCGGGAACGTGTGCGCGAACAGGTTGTAGGTGCCGCCGTACAGCGTGCTGGCCGAAACGATGTTGTCGCCCGCCTCGGCGATCGTCTGGATCGCGTAGGCGATCGCGGCCATGCCCGAGGCCAGCGCCAGCGCGCCGATCCCGCCTTCGAGCGCGGCGATGCGCTTCTCGAGCACGTCCTCGGTCGGGTTCATGATGCGGGTGTAGATGTTGCCGGCCACCTTCAGGTCGAACAGGTCGGCGCCGTGCTGCGCGCTGTCGAACGCGTACGAGGTCGTCTGGTAGATCGGCACCGCGACGGCGTGGGTCGTGGGGTCGGGCGTGTAGCCGCCGTGCACGGCGATCGTCTCGAGCCGCATCGTCAATTCTCCTTTGGAGTCCGAGGGGTCAGGAAAAGAACCGGCGCAGGACCGGATCGAAGGAATCGGTGTCGACCAGGAAGGCATCATGGCCCTGCGGCGAGTCCAGGCGGGCGAACGTCGTGGCCACGCCGCCGCGTTCTAGCGCCGCCGCGAGCCGGGCCTGTTCGTCGATCGTGAACAGGCCGTCGGTCTCCACGCCGATGACCAGCGCGTGCTCGAGCCCGGCTCGCGCAAACACTCCGGACAGGCCGTCCGCGCCGGCATGGTCCGCCAGCTGGAATCGATCCATCGCGCGGGACAGGTACAGGTAGCAGTTCGCATCGAAGGCGCGCACGAAGCGCTCGGCCTGCGATTCCAGGTAGGCCTCGATCTCGAACTCCGGCGCGAACGCGCCGGCGCGCACCGGCACCGGGCCGCCGGCGAGCCGCGCGCGCCCGAAGCGCGCGTTCCACTCGAGCGCCGAGCGGTAGGTGATCGTGCCGATCTTGCGCGCGAGGCGCATGCCGGTGCCGGGCGGCTGGTCGGCCGGGTATCTTCCGCCGCGCCACTGCGGGTCGCGCAGGATCGCCTCACGCTGCACCGACCGCAGCGCGATCGCGACGGGCGATGCGGCGGCCGTGCCCGACGCGACGACGAGCCGGCGCGCGATGCCCGGGAACTGCGCCACGAAGGCGAGGGCCGACATCGCGCCGAGCGACGGGCCGACGACGGCGGCCAGCTGTTCGAGTCCGAGCGCCCGGATGGTCTCGCGCCCGGCGCGTGCGATGTCCTCGATGGCGAGCTCAGGAAAGTCGAGCCCCCAGCGCTCGCCCGTCGACGGCTTCGGCGACGCGGGGCCCGTCGAGCCGAAGCAGCTGCCGAGCGAGTTGACGCAGACGACGAAGTGCCGCAGCGTGTCGATCGCGCGGCCCGGTCCGACGATGTCCTGCCACCAGCCCGGCGCAGCGTCCTCGGACGAGGCGCAGGCGTGGGCGCTGGGCGAGAGCCCGGTGAACAGCAGCACCGCGTTGTCGCGTGCGCCGTTCAGGCGCCCCCAGGTCTCGTACGCAACGCGGGCCCCCGGCAGCGCGACGCCACAGCGCATCGCGAACGGGTCCGGCAGCGCGGCGTAGCGGCGCGCGTCGGGCGGCGCGGCCGGAGTGGCGGTCATCCGGGTGCTCAAGGCTCCGGGTCGCTGCCTTCAGCGATGTCGGCGAACAGCGGCGTCGACAGGTAGCGCTCCGCGGTATCGGGCAGCATCGCGAGCACGACCGAACCGGACGGCGCCTCCTTCGCGACCTTCAGGGCCGCCGCGAACGTCCCGCCGGCAGAGATCCCGCAGAAAATCCCTTCGCTTCGGGCCAGCGCCTTGGAGCACTCGATCGACTCCGCGTCGCTGACCAGCACGATCCGCTCGGCGACCGTGCGGTCGAGCACCGCAGGCACGAAGTCCGGCGTCCAGCCCTGGATCTTGTGTGGCGCGAACGGCTTGCCGGACAGCAGTGCTGCGCCTTCGGGCTCGGTCGCGATGATCTTCACTTCGGGCCGCGCCAGCTTGATGACCTGCCCCGCCCCAGTCAGCGTGCCGCCGGTGCCCCAGCCCGTCACGAAGAAGTCGAGGCGGCGGCCGGCGAAATCGGACAGGATCTCCGGCCCGGTCGTGCTGCGGTGGTAGGCCGGGTTCGCCTCGTTCTCGAACTGCCGCGCGAGGAACCAGCCGTGCTTCTGCGCGAGCTCGGCGGCCTTGCGCACCATGCCGGAGCCGCGCTCCGCGGCGGGCGTCAGGATGACCTTCGCGCCGAGCGCGCGCATGATCTTGCGCCGCTCGATCGAGAAGGTCTCGACCATCACCGCGACGAACGGGTAGCCCTTGGCCGCGCAGACCATCGCGAGGGCGATGCCGGTGTTGCCCG
>CAYGZN010000528.1:0-2451 GCA_964354355.1 uncultured Burkholderiaceae bacterium
TCTTCTGCATCTCGGCGATGACCTGCAGCGTCAGCGTGGTCTTGCCCGACGACTCGGGGCCGTAGATCTCGACGACGCGCCCGCGCGGCAGGCCGCCGACGCCCAGAGCGACGTCCAGCCCCAGCGAGCCGGTCGACACGACGTCGATGTCGCGCTCGACGTCGGCGTCGGAGAACTTCATCACCGAGCCCTTGCCGAACTGCTTCTCGATCTGTGAGAGCGCCGCTGCCAGCGCCTTTGCTTTCTCGCCCTTGGCCTTGGTGTCTTCCATTTGCGTTGTGTCCTGTGCGGTGGTGTTCGTGCGGTGGTGTTCGGAGCGTGTGCGAGGAATTATGGCACGAAACTACTGTATAAACAATCAGTCCTTTCGGCCTAGGCCGGTCGGCCGCCGTCGGCTCAGGCCCGAGGCGGCCGATCGGCGAGCTCGGCGCGCAGCAGCCGCTCGGCGCGGTTCAGCGCGTGCAGTGCCGACTGCAGGCGGACCGCCGCACGGTCGCCCTGGAAGCGGACCGTTTCGCTGCGCACCAGCGGGTCGCCCTGCCCCGCGTCGGCCCGCAAGGCCCACCCGAAGCACACGGTGCCGACCGGCTTGTCCGGCGCACCGCCGGTGGGGCCCGCCACGCCGGTGACCGCCAGCGCCAGCGCGGCGTGGCTGTGGCGCAGCGCACCCTGCGCCATCTGGCGCGCCACCGGCTCGCTGACCGCACCGTGGGCCCGCAGCGCATCCGGCGCGACGTCCAGGCACTCCTGCTTGGCCGCGTTGGAGTAGGTGACGAAGCCACGCTCGAACCAGCTCGAGGACCCTGCCGTTTCGGTCAGCGACCGGGCGATCAGCCCGCCCGTGCACGACTCGGCGCTCGCCACCAGCAGCCCGAGCGACTGCAGCAGCCGGCCCAGCGCGGTCGCGGCCGCGTCGACCTCGGCCAGCGAGACGGCGGGCATCGGCGCCGCCACTCAGAGCACCCACGCGCGCCAGGCTGCGAACACGAGGACCGTGTACAGCGCCGCGATGGCGTCGTCGAACATCACGCCGAAGCCGCTCTTGAGCGTCGTGTCGAAGTGCCGGATCGGCGGCGGCTTGACGACGTCGAAGAACCGGAACACGAAGAACGCCACCATCTGGGACACGAGGCCGGACGGCACCAGCAGCAGCACGGCCCAGAACGCGATCACCTCGTCCCAGACCATGCCGCTGTGGTCCGCCACGCCGAGGTCGCGCGCGGTGCGCCCGCAGGCCCAGCAGCCCAGCGCGAAGCCGGCCGCGATCAGCGCCCACCACGCGGCGTCGGACAGCCAGGGGTCGAGCAGCGCAAAGGCGGCCCAGGCGGCCAGGGTGCCGAACGTGCCGGGCGCCACCGGCGCCAGGCCGCTGCCCAGCCCGAGCGCGATCCACCGCGACAGCCGGGGCTTCATGAACGCGAAGCTGGGGTCGCGCCAGACCCGCTCGCCGACGGCCTCGACGACCACGCGCTCGGGGCCGCTGCCCGACGGGCCGCGGGGCTCAGGCGGTTCGGAAGTGGTCGAAACTTCTGGCATCGATCGGCACCGTAGTTCCATCGGCATCGTGCACGCGCAGGCCCGCGCCTGCTGCGATCCGGCCGATGCGCGTGATTCTAAGGCCCAGCGCGCCGGCCGCGGCCGCGAGCGCCTCGCGACGGGCCGGCGCCGCGCAGAACAGCAGCTCGTAGTCGTCGCCGCCGGCCAGCGACAGCGCCACCCTGCGCGCCGCAGGCAGCCCGTCGAGCGCCGCGTCGACCGGGATCGCCGGCCACGCGATCTCGGCCCCCAGCGCCACGCCGCGGGCGGCGCCCGAGCGATCGAGCACGTGCTGCAGGTCGCCGCACAGGCCGTCGGACAGGTCGATCGCGGCACTTGCCAGGCCACGCAGCGCCAGGCCCAGCGCCACGCGCGGCTGCGGCCGGTCCAGACGCGCGCGCGCGCGCAGCAGCTCCGGCGCGGTGACGCCCCCCGAGCCCCCCGAGCCCCCCGAGCCCCCCGTGCCCGCCGTGCGCTCGGCGTCACGGCTCCGCTCGGCGTCACGGGTCCGCTCGGCCACGGCCCAGGCCGCCGCGCCCAGTTCGCCGGACACCCACACGTCGTCGCCGGCGCGCGCGCCGTCGCGTCGCAGCGCCAGCTCGCGCGGCACCTCTCCGAACACGGTGACGCACAGGTTCAGCGGACCGCGCGTGGTGTCGCCCCCCACCAATTCGCAATCGTGCGCGTCGGCCAGCGCGAACAGGCCGTCGGCGAACGCCCGCAGCCAGGGCTCGTCGACCTCGGGCAACGCCAGGGCCAGCGTGAACGCGACCGGGCTCGCCCCCATCGCCGCCAGATCCGACAGGTTGACCGCCAGCGTCTTGTGGCCGAGGGCGTTCGGGTCGACGTCCGCGAAGAAGTGCCGGCCCGCGACCAGCATGTCGGTCGACACGGCCAGGCAGTCCAGTGGCGGCA
>CAYGZN010000529.1:0-2430 GCA_964354355.1 uncultured Burkholderiaceae bacterium
GGGTCGGCCCGAAAGCCCATCGACCGCGCCCGCGCGGTGTCGAACCGCGCGGCCCAGGTGCTGACCAGGCGCATCACGCCGGGGTCCGGCGCCGGGCGGATCCGTGATGCGACCGCGTCGCCGGCCACCCGCCGCAGTGCGGCGATCTCGTCGTGCATCGACACGGTCAACCCCGGCAGGTTCAGGCTGCGCTGCCAGCCCCACTCCTGCGGTGCCATCTGCAGCGCCTGCACGAACATCGACACGACCGCGCGCGGCGACGCGACCCACATCTCGGTCTCGGGTGGCACCGGCAGCAGCGCCGGCTCGCCCGCCAGCGGCTCGCGGATGATTCCCGAGGCGAAACCCGACGCGGCCCCGTTGGGTCGCCCGGGGCGCACGACCACGGTCGGCACGCGAACGCTTCGGCCGTCGACGTAGCCCTTGCGCGTGTAGTCCTGCACCAGCAGCTCGCCGATCAGCTTCTGCACGCCGTACGAGCCCTGCGGCGTCGGCGTGGTCGCATCGGCGACGACCGGCGGCAGGTCGCCGCCGAACACGGCGATCGAGCTGGAGAACAGCAGCCGCGGCTGGTGGCCGGCGGCGCGGCAGGCCTGCAGCAGGTGGCGCGTTCCGTCGCGGTTCACGCGCAGGCCCAGGTCGAAATCGGCCTCGGCGGTGCCGCTGACGACCGCTGCCAGGTGCACGACCACGCCGGTGTCGGCGTCGACCAGCCCGCGCAGGGTGCCGGCGTCGGCGATGTCGCCGGCCACGTTGCGCACCCGTGCATCGGTGATCGCGCCGGGCGCCTGGTCGAAGCAGACGATCTGCGCGATGCGCTCGCTGCGGGCCGTGCCGCCGGCGTTCGCCACCCCCGACCCGAACCCGCGCAGCGGCAAGCCAGCCAGCGACAGCAGGTGCGCGATCAGCTGCTGGCCGAGGAAACCGGCACCGCCGGTGATCAGGATCTTCATCGGTTGCTCCCCATGCGTGTCGGCGGGTCAGGCCACCCGGGCCAGCGCCTTCTCGAAGAAATCGTCGGCCCCGAAGTTGCCGGACTTCAGCGCCAGCGCCACCGGCAGGTCGAGCCCCGACAGCGCCGGCACGCCGGGGTCGATCTCGGGACCGATCGCCAGCAGCCGCACGCCGAGCGCCTGCACGACCGCCCCCGAGGTCTCGCCGCCGGCCACCACCTGCCGCCGGAAGCCGCGCTCGTAGAGCCGACGCGCGAGCCGGCCCATGAAGTCCTCGACGGCCTGCGCGACGCGCGCCGCGCCGTACTTGCGCTGCGCCTGCGCCACCGTGCCGGGGTCGGCGCTGGTGTAGACCAGCGGCGCCTGCGACGCGGGCTGTGCAAGCGCCCAGTCGGCCACTGTCTCGGGCGTCAGCCCCTCGTCGACGATCTGCGCGGCGGTCAGCTGCCGGGCCGGCCGCGACGCCGCGTAGGCGCGGATCTGGCGGCGCGTGGCCTCCGAGCAGCTGCCCGAGACGACCGCCGCGCGGCCACCGAGCGGGGCCGGGCCAGCCGTGGCGGCCGACAGCGCCGCGGCGCGCCGGAAGTTCTCGGGCAGTCCCAGCGCGATGCCCGAGCCGCCGGTGATCAGCGCGGCGTCGGCGCACGCGCGCCCCAGCACGCGCAGGTCGTCGTCGCTGATCGCGTCGGCCACCGCCAGCCGCACGCCCGACGCCGCGAGGCGGCCGAGCTCGTCGCGCACGGCCGCGTCGCCGCGTGCCACCACCGGGTGCGCCAGCAGCCCGACCGGATACGGCGTCTGCCGCTGCAGCCAGCGCACCAGGTCTGCATCGGTCATCGGCGTGATCGGGTGGTCGCGCATGCTGCTGTCGCTGAGCAGCCGGTCGCCGACGAACAGGTGCCCCATGTACAGCGTGCGGCGGTTGGTCGGGAACGCCGGGCACACGATGGCGATCGGCGCGCCGAGCGCGTCCAGCAGCGCCTGCGCGACCGGACCGATGTTGCCCTGCGGCGTCGAGTCGAACGTCGAGCAGTACTTGAACAGGATCTGCCGCGCCCCGCGCGCGCGCAGCCAGCCCAGCGCATCGACGCTCTGCGCGACCGCCTGCGCGGGATCGATGCTGCGCGACTTCAGCGCGACGACCACCGCATCGGCATCGACCACCGTGTCGGGCCCCGTCAGCCCGATCGACAGCACCGTGCGCATGCCGCCGCCGTTGAGCGTGTTGGCCAGGTCCGATGCGCCGGTGAAGTCGTCGGCAATGCAGCCCAGCAGCATGGTCAGGGTTCCTCGGGGCAGCGGTTGCGCGTGCGGGCCGCACGGAACACCGCCGGGTCATTGTAGAACGCCGGGTCCTCGTTGGCTGCGCACCAGCCGGGCAGTCCCATGACGGGCAGCGGGCACAGCGTGCAGGCCTGGAGCGGGCCCGCGCCCAGTCGCGCCGCCAGCAGCACATCGAGTTCGCCGGCGCCGACGG
>CAYGZN010000530.1:0-2429 GCA_964354355.1 uncultured Burkholderiaceae bacterium
CGTTGTCGCCGCCCACGCCGGGGCCACGCCACGCCCGCTCGGCAAGGTAGCCTCCGGGGGCGAGCTGTCACGCATCAGCCTGGCCGTCAGCGAGTTGGCAGCCGAGGCCAACCCGGTGGCGACGCTGATCTTCGACGAGGCCGATGCCGGAGTCGGCGGCGCCGTGGCCGAGGTCGTGGGCGACCTGATGCGCCGGCTCGGCGAGACGCGCCAGGTGCTGTGCGTGACGCACCTGCCGCAGGTCGCGGCGCGCGCCAACCAGCACCTGCGGGTCAGCAAGGCCTCGCGCGAGGGGCGCACGGTCAGCACGATCGACCCTCTGGAGCGCGCGGCGCGCATCGAGGAGATTGCGCGGATGCTGGGCGGCGTGCAGATCACCGCCACCACGCGCAAGCATGCCCGCGAGATGCTGGCCCAGTCCTGAACCGCGACGTCGCTAGGACGCGACGTCGACCTTCGCGGCCGTGTGCAGTTCCTCGTCGCCGCCGCCCAGGCGCACGCCGCGCACCGGACAGGCATCGAGGTAGTCCAGGCCCACCGCGAGCTTCAGGTGCGCCTCGCCCGCCTTGCGGGCGTTGCTGACGTCGAAGTTGATCCAGCGGTGAGCCAGCCAGGCCTCGGCCCAGGCGTGACTCGCCACGTGCTCGCGGTCTGGCGTGTACACGTAGCCGCTCACGTAGCGCGCCGGCACGTCCAGCGCCCGGCAGCAGGCGACGAACACGTGCGCGTGGTCCTGGCACACGCCGCGGCCGGCCGCAAACGCCTCGGCCGCCGTGGACTCCACCGACGTGTGCCCCTTTTCGTAGGGCATCCGGTCGAGCACCGCCTGCATCAGGTCGGTGACGCCCATCAGCGGGCGCGACCGAACCATCGGGCGGATCGGCGCAACGAACGCCTCGATGGCAGCGTCGGCGCGGGTCAGCGGCGTGGTACGCAGGAACACGCGCGGGTTGATGCGCCCGGCCGGTTCGCCCGAGTCGGTGTCGTCGACCTCGACCTGGCCACGCGCGACGATCCGGATCAGCTGGTGCGGGACGTCCAGCGTCAGCACGTGGGTCACGTTGTCGAACGCGTCGACCATCTCCACGCACGGCGCGGGAAGCTCGAGTTTCCAGTCGACCACGCGCTGGCGAGCCGAACGCGCGGGGCTCAGGCGGATGTACTGCGTGCTGCGCGCGACCTCCTCCGCGTACCGGTAGACCGTCGAGTGCACGACCGTCAGCAGCATCTCACTTGATCTCCATGTAGGCCGCGTTGACCGCGGCCCCGAGCCGCACGTTGTTGCCGAGGAACCGGTCGAGGAACGCGTCGAGCCCGACCTCGTAGACGTCGTCGAGCTCGCCGTGCTCGAGCAGGGCCAGCATGTGGGCCGCCAGCCGGCGCGGGTAGCGGCCCGGCTCCTGCGGCAGCTCGGCCAGGATGCGCTCGACCTCGTCGAAGCAAAAGCGCAGCGAGCGCGGCACGCTGGGCTCGAAGATCAGCAGCTCGGCGACCCGGCGCGAGTCGATCGCGTCACGGTAGATGTCACGGTAGGCCTCCAGCGCGCTGACCGAGCGCAGCACCGCGCTGAGCCGGTAGTAGTCGGTGACCACGTCCCCGCCCGCGCGCCCGCCTGCCTGCCCACCCGCCTGCCCAGCGGCCTGCCCGCCCGCCGGCCCAGCGGCTCCGCCCCCGGCCTGAGCGCCGGCCGCAGCGTCCTGGCGCGCCTGCTTGACCGACAGGATCCGCGCCGTGTTGTCCGCGCGCTCGAGAAAGGTCCCGAGCCGGATGAACTGATAGGGCTGGTCCCGACGGATCGTCGCGAACGTGACGCCGCGAAACAGGTGGGAACGCTCCTTCACCCAGTCGAAGAAGGCCGAGTCGATCGGCTCGCGGTCGGCGCGCCGCTTCGCGAACAACTGCAGCCAGGTGTCGTTGATGTTCTCCCACATCTCGGAGGTGATCGAGCCGCGCACGGCCCGCGCGTTCTCGCGGCTGGCCTCCAGGCAGTTCGCGATCGACGACGGGTGGCCCGGATCCCAGGCCAGGAACCGGGCGACGTTCTCCGACGTCGGCGCCGCCCCGGTGGCCTTGAACGCGTCCAGCGTGTCGGTGATCACCAGCGGTTCGGTCGCGGCCCGTTCGTCGCCCTGCCCCGACAACAGTGCCAGCGAATGGCCCACGTCGAGGATCCGGGCCATGTTCTCGGCACGCTCGAGATAGCGTGACAGCCAGTACAGATGGGAGGCGACGCGCGACAGCATCGCGTCATCCCTCGGCGGTCGAGCCCGCGCCCGACTGCGACTGGACCTGCGACGGAACCTGTGAACGCGCCTCGGCCGCTGCCTGCGCCGGCGGCGCACCGGGTGGCTCGACGACCCAGGTGTCCTTCGTGCCACCGCCCTGCGACGAGTTCACGACCAGCGAGCCCTTGCGCAGCGCGACCCGCG